>JAJYBW010000352.1 GCA_021778815.1 Acidobacteriota bacterium
GGCAAATTTCTCGAACTGCCACTTGGGAATTTTTACGACGACATAGTCGATCGTGGGTTCGAAGCATGACGGTGTCTTTTGCGTAATATCGTTGGGAATTTCATCCAGCGTGTAGCCGACAGCGAGACGCGCCGCGATCTTCGCGATGGGAAAACCCGTGGCCTTGGACGCTAACGCCGAGGACCGCGACACACGAGGGTTCATTTCAATCACGACCAGGCGGCCACTTGTCGGGTTAACGCCGAACTGCACGTTGGAGCCGCCGGTCTCGACGCCGATCTCGCGGATCACCTTAATCGCCGCATCGCGCATCGCCTGATACTCCCGATCTGTCAGGGTTTGTGCCGGCGCCACCGTGATCGAGTCCCCTGTATGCACTCCCATGGGATCGACGTTTTCGATGGAGCAGATGATGATGACGTTGTCCGCCAGGTCGCGCATCACCTCCAGCTCATACTCTTTCCAGCCCAGCACCGATTCTTCAATCAGGCATTCATGGACCGGAGAAAGATCGAGTCCGCGGGAAAGAATCTCCATCAATTCCTCGCGATTGTAGGCCAGGCCGCCGCCCGATCCACCCAGCGTAAAGGAAGGCCGAATGATCACCGGGAAACCGATCTTGCCGGCAAACTCCAACCCGTCACGAAGATTGTTGACCAAGGCGGAGCGAGGAA
The DNA here is from genome assembly GCA_021778815.1 of Acidobacteriota bacterium. Classification (GTDB taxonomy): domain Bacteria; phylum Acidobacteriota; class Terriglobia; order Terriglobales; family Acidobacteriaceae; genus JAKAAZ01. Next base: position 675 of record JAJYBW010000352.1, read on the forward strand.
CATCAAGGCCGATACGACGCATCGCATCCTTGAATAAAAGCCGGTCCTCCGCCTTCTTGATCGCTTCGAGCTTGGCGCCGATTAACTCTACGCCATACTTTTCCAGCACGCCTGAGTCGGAAAGTTCGACTGCAAGATTCAATGCCGTTTGCCCGCCGACGGTAGGCAGCAACGCGAAGACGCCCTTGCGGTTGGTGCTGGTGAGCATCTCCGTTTCAATACGGATGATTTCTTCCAGATAGTCCAGCGTCAACGGCTCAACGTAGGTACGATCCGCCAATTCCGGATCGGTCATGATGGTGGCGGGATTTGAATTTACCAGCACCACTTCATAGCCGTCGGCCCTGAGCGCCTTGCAAGCCTGAGTTCCCGAGTAATCAAACTCCGCCGACTGCCCAATCACAATGGGTCCCGAGCCGATTACCAAAATCTTCGTGATGTCATTTCTGCGTGGCATCTAACTCCAACCTGCATTTCTTCTAACGTTTTCGGTTGCCATCCCAGAGGAGTCGAAGCGATACGGCAAACTAATCCTCCAACCCTCCTGCGTCACTTCTTCCACTCCTCCATCATCTTGCGGAAATCGTGAAAGAGGTAGTGCGAATCGTGCGGGCCAGGACTCGCCTCCGGATGATACTGCACGCTGAATAGCGGCAGATTACGATGGCGCAGACCTTCCAGGGTATTATCGTTCAGGTCGATGTGGGTTAAGTCCACGTCGCTCTGCTTCAACGAATCCGGATCGACGGCATAGTTGTGATTGTGGGCTGTGATCTCTACCTTGCCGGTGCCAGTGTGTTGCACCGGATGGTTGCCGCCATGATGGCCGAACTTCAGCTTGTACGTTTTTCCGCCAAGCGCGAGTCCGATCAGCTGATGTCCCAGGCAAATTCCAAACACAGGAGTTTTGCCCATCAGACGTCGGATATTTTCCTGCGCATATTTCACCGGTTCCGGGTCGCCGGGACCGTTCGACAGAAAAACTCCGTTGGGATTAAGCGATAGCACATCTTCAGCGGAGGTGGTCGCAGGCACCACGGTAACGCGACAACCCTGCTGCGCCAGCATGCGCAGAATATTGCGCTTGATTCCGTAGTCGTACGCGACGACGTGCAGGTCCTGTTCCGGCATCGGCGCCACGGGACCAATCGCCAGAGGATCTTCGTTCGCGTTCTGCGGATCTGTCCTGTCCCATTCATAGCGGACCTTAGTCGTGACCACGCTGGCAAGATCTGTTCCATCCATCTTTCGAATGGATCGCGCCTTGGCGATCAGCGTTTCCGGATTTGACTCGAGCGAGGAGATAACTCCGCGCATCACGCCGTGGGTGCGAAGATGCCGCACCAACGCGCGCGTATCGATCTCCGAGATAACAGGAATATTGAAGCGTTCGAGGTATTCATCGGCCACCAACTGCGAGCGCCAGTTGGAACTTACCGGGGAAAATTCCCGCGTAACCAAACCTTCAATATACGGGCGGCTGGCTTCGTCATCCGCGTTATTTGTCCCGTAATTGCCTATCTGAGGATTGGTGAGGACAACAATTTGCCCTGCATACGAAGGATCGGTGAAAATTTCTTGATAGCCGGAAAGCGATGTATTAAAAACAACCTCGCCGTAGCATTCTGCCTTGGCACCGTAGCCGCGGCCCTGAAAGATACGCCCGTCTTCGAGCGCAAGTATGGCCTGCATCGCGTCTCCACGCAGTGGATTTTATTAATCTTACCAGAAGTTGTGCGGTAATTCTTTGTGGAAGGTGCGATCCCGAACTTTACAGTGCTGCGCGCTTGCTAGTGAACGACGCCCATATCATCCGTGGGCCAATAGACGAAAGTTGCCTTGCCATAAATCAGATTGCGGTTCACGGGGCCAAAATCGCGACTATCGCTGGAAATCAGACGGTGATCGCCCATGACGAAATATTCACTCCGCGACAAGACCGTCTCCGGATACGAGCGATCATCTCGAAAGCGCATCGGGACATAAGATTCTTTCAGAGCTCTGCCGTTCACGTAGACCTGCCCGTCGTCGATGCGTAAAGTATCCCCCGGGATGGCGATCACCCGCTTGATATAGCTCTTTGCCGGGTCGAGCGGGAAGTGAAAGACAACGACATCATCACGATGAATCGGCTCAAAGTGGTATTCGAACTTGTTGATGAAAAGCCTTTCCTGGTCTTGTAGACCGGGCATCATGCTGGTTCCTTCCACGCGCACAGGCTGGTACAGGAAGGTAATAATCAGGAAAGAAATGGCGACTGCAAACAGCAAGTCTCGCGCCCAGGTCGACACCGTCAAGGGCGGCGGCGAAGGTTTCGCATCCTTAGGGTCTGCGCTTTCAATATTTGTTGGATCAACCGAAGACAAAGGAAAATTCAACCTCATTTTGATTTTATCCGAAATTGATCTCTCAACCGATTCCTACCGATCCACCGCCCACGTAAGCAGTGGCCGAAGCGCCTTCCGCAGAATTCGCTGAAATGCACTAAGCTACATCCAACGTTCTATGCGAATTGCATTTTCCACCGGTCGTCCCGCGCACGCTGTGCTGCCAGCCAATTTGCTTGCCCAGCGCGGAGAACAGGTGACGATCTTTACCGCCGCCTATCGCGCTAGGTTTCCCAATCTGGCGTCGGCCGCTAACCTGCGATGGGTTCCGCAATTCGTTCCTTCCATCCATTTCTTGACCGGCGTGCAGCTCGCCCGCCCCTGGCAACGCGCCGACACCTTGCTCTACGACCATCTTGTTGCCATGCGGATCGCAACCACCCGCGACCACTTCAACATCTTCTGGGCCTGGGCGTCCGGCGCTCTGGCTTCTGGCCGCGCTGCACGCCGCCGCGGTGCCAGATTTGTTCTCGACCGGGCCTGCCCCCACGTCGACGCCCAGCAAGCATTGATCCAGACAGAGTCCGAACGACTGGGTGTGCATTATAAAGCCGAGCCGGCGTGGTTCCACAGGCGTCAGCTTGCCGAGTATGACGAGGCGGACATAATTTTGGTACCCTCCACCTACTCGCGTGCGACATTCCCGGAGCCGCTCCAGTCGAAGACGCTGATCGCCCCACTGTTTGGACGAGTGCCGATGCCACAGGTCATGGCTTCTGCAAAGACAACTTCGGTGACATCAAAGACCACGAGCTCCGGATCGACTCCACCCTTCACCTTCGGCACAGTCGGCGGACAGCCTTTGCGCAAGGGCTTTTTGTATTTGCTGCATGCCTGGAAGCAAC
>JAJYBW010000353.1 GCA_021778815.1 Acidobacteriota bacterium
TCAGGTCCGTGTCCAGCTTGGCGCCCTTCTTCTTCTTGATGCCATCGAACACTTCTTCAAAATGAGGCTTGCCGATGTCCAGCACCACGTCGCCAAACATCTGGATCAAGCGGCGATACGAGTCATAAGCGAAGCGAGGATTGTTGGTGTTCTTGACCAGCGCCTCCACCGACTTGTCATTCAGTCCCAGGTTCAGAATGGTGTCCATCATGCCCGGCATGGAAAATTTTGCACCCGAACGCACCGAGACCAGCAACGGATTGTCGCCCTGCCCCAGCCTCTGACCCTGCAGCTTTTCCAGCCGCTGCAGCGCGGCATCCATCTGCGTGTCGACCTCGGGGCTCAGACCGCCCTTCATATACTCGCGGCACGCATCCGTCTGGATGGTGAAGCCCGGAGGCACCGGCAGACCAACGTTGGTCATCTCCGCCAGGCCAGCGCCTTTGCCGCCCAGCGTTTCCTTCATGCTGCCGTTGCCTTCGGCCGACCCGCCGCCAAAGAAATACACGTATTGCGTCTTGGCCGACTTGGAAGTCGCCGAACCGTTTTTGCCGTTCTTGCCGTTCTTGCCGTTTGCCCCTACTTTTTTGGGAAACTCTAAGGTACTCGCACTCATCGGAAATCCTCGCTCCTGTTCTTCCGCGGACCGCACCCAGGTGCGTTCCGGCAATCTTCACTCAGTTCAGGACCGGCTCGCCGCGGCGAGCCCGCCCCAGTATTCCTAAACTCCCAAAAAAAGCACCGGCTGAAAAGCCGACGCTTGAAATTACGCCTGAAAAGTGCGGGCAAAGCCGCCGGAATTACTTCCGCATCGGACCGTTGATAGGTCTGTGGGTGCTGTCATTGTGGGTCTCTCTTGTTGCATGTCAAAGGTTTCGCTTTCAATATGTTCTCATGCCGAGTGGGGGTTCGCTTGTGTTCGCTGTCACACGGAGGTATCGCGTCACACATGAAGGCCGACTCACACCCCTCGCCGAGACGCGAAAACTGCTTCGAACACCTTATTTTATGCCCTTGAAAGGAAACCCGAAAAGGGCCGACGGCTGTCCAACCCATCCGTCGCTGGATTGCGCAGAGGTTGGCGCACGTTCCGGGCTCTGAACTCCTGCGCGGAAAACCTGCGAAATCACAGATCGGAGGAATTTTACGCCACAAATTGCGCATTTATTTTTCGGAGGGGCGGATTCAGGGAAAGTTTAGTTGCCTTAGCAACCATTATGTCAATGTGGTTGCTAAGGCAACCATATTTCCTTGCTCCAAGTGCTCCCGGAAAACCCCGCTCCCCGTCCGAAACTGCTGCATGGAATACCATGACGCTAGAGTTGCCTTTGCGGTTCCGGAGCCGAAGCATCCATGACGAAAGAAGTCATCACCATCTCCAAAGAAGATTATTTAAAAGCCATTCTGGAAGCCGAATCAGAAGGCCAGACGGTCATCTCCTCTACGTTGGCCCATTGGCTCTCTGTTTCTCCCCCCGCAGTGACGATGGCCCTGAAGCGCTTGAAACGCGACGGCTATGTGGAAGTGAAACCCGACGGCATCGTGCGCCTGACGCCGAAAGGAAAAGAGACGGCCTATCACACTGCGCGCCGGCATCATTTGATTGAGCGCATGTTGTCGGAAATGTTTGGCATGGATTGGTATCGCGTCCACGATGAGGCGGAGCGCCTGGAGCACGCCGTATCGCCGGCTTTCGAGGCCATGCTGATTGAAAAGCTTGGAGAAAAAGGAACTTGTCCTCACGGCAATTCCGTGTTGCCGGAGAGCCCGGAGCAATTGCGGAAACGCGGGCTGGTTCCATTATTCGACGCCGCAGAAAAAGTACCTTACACAGTGTCCTGCCTGCACGAGCGAGATCCAAAGCTGCTGATTTTTCTTCATCGTTCCGGCATCGGGCCCAACGCGCGGGTGCAACTGCAGGCCCGCAATTACGACGAAACCGTAACCATCCAAACCCCTTCTGGAACCATCACATTAGGAAGGCCTGCCGCGGAAAGAGTCTGGGTGAAACGACGGAGGCGTTAGCGCAAATTAATTTCTATACTTAACCGTCGTTAACTATTTGTGGCATACTGCGGTAAGAGGTTTCCTCCGCCGCATGGCCGATCTCCAATCCCAAACTGAAGCGCTACCCAAGCCATGCCGGCCTTCTCTGCCCGACGTGTTCTCGAGCGTGCGGGTATCGACGTCTCCGCAACTGTGGCGACGAGCGCTTGGCTTCATTGGCCCGGGCTTCCTTATCTCCGTGGGATACATGGACCCTGGGAATTGGGCGACCGATTTGGCGGCGGGCTCAAAATTCGGCTACAAACTGCTCTTCGCTGTCATGGTGTCGAACCTGATGGCGATTCTGTTGCAGGGGCTTTCGATCAAGCTAGGCGTCGCTACCGAGCAGGATCTCGCCCAGGCCTGCCGTGAGCATTACAGCAAGCCAGTGACGATTGGGCTTTGGATCTTTGCCGAGATTGCCATTGCGGCGTGTGACCTGGCAGAAGTCATTGGCTCCGCAATCGCACTTCAACTTCTTTTCGGCATTCCGCTTCTCGTCGGTGTCTTGGTTACCAGCCTGGATGTGCTGCTGATTTTGCTGCTGCAAAATCGTGGGTTCCGCTATCTGGAAGCTGTGGTGATTGTGTTGATCGGCACCATAGGGGTGATGTTTGCGATCGAGATTTTCTTCTCGCACCCACAATGGAGTTCGATCGCCTGGAATTTATTTGTTCCTTCCCACGAGATCTTGTCGAACGGGACCATGCTGTATATCGCCATTGGAATCCTCGGCGCGACGGTGATGCCGCACAACCTGTACCTGCATTCCGCCATCGTGCAGACACGGGACTATCCGCGCACATCAAAGGGCAAGCGAGAAGCCATCCTATTGGCCAGTTTGGATTCCGCCGCCGCCCTGACCGTGGCGTTGTTCGTCAATGCCGCCATCTTGATTGTGGCTGCCGCAGTGTTCCATCGCAGCGGACACAACGAGGTCGCCGAAATTGGGGATGCCTACAAACTGCTGACCCCGTTGCTCGGAGTCGCGGGCGCCAGCACCATGTTCGCGGTGGCACTGTTAGCCTCCGGCCAAAACTCAACCCTTACGGGAACGCTTGCGGGTCAGGTAGTGATGGAAGGTTTTCTTCATCTGCGCCTCACTCCATGGAAGCGGCGTTTGATAACACGGCTGCTGGCGATTGTTCCGACGATCATTGTGACGGCGTTGTGGGGCATGTCCGGCACGGCGCGATTGCTGATCCTGAGCCAGGTGATTCTCAGTATGCAATTGAGCTTCGCTGTATTTCCCTTGATCTCGTTTACCAGCGATCGCAAAAAAATGGGGGAATTTGTGAATCGCCCCTGGTTGCGAATCCTCGGATGGACTTCTGCGGTTTTCATCGCCGGCCTGAATGGCTGGCTGCTGGTCCAGGTCTTCCTTGGACATTCATAGTCAACTCAACTTTCATTTACCTCCCGCAAGCCACCCAACATTTCCAGACGGCATCCACTCCTCAGGTGCGGGCTTTTTTATGAGAGACGACCACCGAGTGAGGACGACAGGATGAATACCCAGGAAAAAGAAAAAGTTGAGAATCGTCCAGAGGATCAGAAACACGCGGTACAGCCTTCCGGCTATGACGGAAAGAATCCTGCAACTGCCGGACAAGGAGACACGGCCGTTCGCAGTCCTACGCCAGAGACCGAAAAGGGCGAGATTCATCCTTCTGCGCCAAACGACGTGAACCGGACCCCTGAGAAAAAGTAAAGGTCTCCAGCAGTTTCGCCGGAATCGATTGGCGCTTTTTCAGCATCGCCATCCACGGGTCACGACGCAGCCGCGATTTCCAGTCCTCGAAATCTGCGACCAGAAAGCGCGGCGGTTTGGCGGAGTCTAGTTCCTTCCAGTCCATC
>JAJYBW010000354.1 GCA_021778815.1 Acidobacteriota bacterium
GGATGGTCACGATCGCGGTGCCAAGGTCATTGCGCGTGCTCTGCGCGATGCCGGCATGGAAGTCATCTACACCGGCCTGCGCCAGACGCCGGAAATGATTGTCAACGCATCGATCCAGGAAGATGTTCAGTGCATCGGCCTTAGCATTCTTTCCGGCGCCCACAATGCGATCGTGCCTCGCCTGATGGCACTGTTGAAGGAACGCGGCGCCGACGACATTCTGGTCGTTCTCGGCGGCACAATTCCAGCGCAGGATATTGAATTTCTCAAGCAGCAAGGCGTGGCCGCCATCTTTGGCCCGGGCACCCCGCTTGAGACTACAGTGGAGTTTATCCGCGCGAACGTTAAACCGCGCGGCGTTCCCGCCTGACCGAAACCCGCTTCATATTCTATTGTTCCCCCCTCCGCCACCCGGAAGCAGATTTCTGTGGAAAATCCACAAGTATTCACTTGCTGTTTGCAAGTAACTCTTGCTATTGTCGTTCATATTACTTGCAGTTCGCAAGTAATATTGTGAAATCTGCTTCATGGCTGAAACTTCGAAATTGCGACCTCGATCCGGTTGTCCGGTCAGCATGTCACTGGAGCAATTCGGGGATCGCTGGTCCTTGCTGATTATTCGCGACATGATGGTCCGTGGATATCAGACCTTCAAGCAATTTCAGGAATCGGGAGAAGGCATTTCTTCCAACATTCTTTCCGATCGGCTGCGGACCCTCGAGGCCGCGGGAATTGTGATGCCGGAGCCGGATGAGAATGACGCGCGACGAGTGAATTATCGTCTGACGCAGAAAGGCATTGATCTTGCACCCGTGATGCTGGAACTGCTGATTTGGGGAGCGAAGTATGAAGCCACTGCGGCGCCGTGCGCTTTGATCGCGCAGATGGAAAATTCTCGCGAGCAAGTCATCGCAGAAACGCAGAGAAGATGGCGGCAACGAGACCTGACGCCTTTGATACCCCGCTTTGATGAGGTACCGCAAGACATTCCAACGCGAAGCAGTGAAAGGAGAAACAAATGAGTGGTGTACGCGTATTGGTGGGTACAAGAAAAGGTGCGTTCATTTTAACGGCGGATGGCAAACGAAAAGACTGGAACGTCAGCGGTCCGCATTTTGGCGGCTGGGAGATGTATCACCTGAAAGGATCCCCCGCTGATCCCAATCGTATATATGCGTCGCAAACCAGTGGATGGTTCGGCCAGTTGATTCAGCGCTCTAATGATGGCGGCAAAACCTGGGAGCCGATGAACAATAAGTTTGTGTACGATGGCGTTCCCGGCACGCACCAATGGTACGACGGAACCCCGCATCCATGGGAGTTCAAACGCGTGTGGCATTTGGAGCCCTCGCTGACCGATCCTGACACCGTATATGCCGGTGTGGAAGATGGCGCGCTGTTCCGCTCGACCGATGGTGCACAGTCGTGGCAGGAGATGTCCGGATTGCGCAAGCACGGCACCGGGCCGAAGTGGCAACCGGGCGCTGGCGGACTCTGCCTGCACACCATCCTGCTTGATCCGGAGAATCCCAATCGCATTTATATTGCAATCTCCGCGGCCGGCGCATTTCGTACCGATGACAGCGGCGAGACTTGGAAGCCTATCAACCGCGGACTGTATTCAAAGTACATTCCCGACCCGAACGCCGAAGTCGGACATTGCGTGCACCACATTGCGATGCACCCCTCTCGCCCGAACGTTTTATTTATGCAGAAGCATTGGGACGTGATGCGCAGCGACAATGGAGGCGATAACTGGCAGGAGGTCAGCGGGAATCTGCCGACCGATTTCGGATTCGCCATTGACGTGCACGCACACGAACCAGAAACGCTGTATGTAGTGCCGATCAAGAGCGACTCGGAACATTACCCGATCGACGGCAAACTGCAGGTACATCGCAGCCGTACCGGCGGTAACGAATGGGAAGCGATGACCAAGGGACTGCCGCAGCAAAACTGCTACGTCAATGTGCTCCGCGATGCAATGTCGGTTGACTCTCTGGACGAGTGCGGCGTGTACTTTGGCACCACTGGCGGTCAGGTCTATTGCTCTGCCGACGCCGGCGACAGTTGGAACCCAATCGTGCGCGACCTTCCGGCTGTGCTTTCGATCGAGGTCCAGACGCTGCGATGACATCGACGGTGCGAATCGAGTTGCCGGCGCACTTGAGAACCTTGGCGGGTGTGGACCGCGAAGTGACTGTCGAGGTGGAGGGGACAGCGACACTTCGCGCGGCCATGGACGAGCTGGAGGCCCGCTATCCCATGCTTTGCGGAACCATTCGCGACCAGATCACACAGCAGCGGCGGCCCTTCCTGCGATTCTTTGCCTGCCAGGAAGACCTGTCGCATGATTCTCCTGACGATCCTTTGCCAGAAGCCATCATCCTGGGAAAAGAACCCTTGATTGTGCTGGGAGCGATCGCTGGAGGATAGACGTCCACTCTCAAAGTCCAATTGAAGGAGATCGACGAAGAAGAGAATCGCTGGAGAATACACATGCAGAGAATCACACCATTCTTATGGTTCGATGACAAAGCGGAGGAGGCGGCACATTTCTACTCTTCGATTTTCAAGAATGCAAAGGTCGGTGCGATCACACGCTACGGCGAGCAGGCGTCGAATGCTTCCGGCAGGCCCGCCGGATCAGTGCTGACGGTGGCATTTCAACTCGATGGGCAGGAGTTTGTCGCGTTGAATGGCGGCCCGCAATTCAGATTTACCGAGGCTATTTCGTTGGTCGTGAACTGCGAAACGCAAGCGGAAATTGACGAATATTGGGAGAAGCTTTCGAACGGCGGCCAGGAAATCCAGTGCGGCTGGCTCAAGGACAAATATGGTCTCTCCTGGCAGATTGTTCCTACCGAGTTAGGCACGTGGAGGAGCGACAGTGATTCTGAAAAATCCGCACGGGTCATGGCCGCGATTCTCCACATGCGCAAACTCGACATTCAGACTTTGCAGGACGCATACGGCCACCCGTGACGATGGTTGCAGGCGGCAAATTCAAAACAATGGTTACGGAGAGCTCGGATGAAAATTGTCGCAATTATCGCTCGTATCCTCCTGGGGCTTATGTTTTTTGTCTTCGGCCTGAATGGGTTTCTCAACTTTATGCACGGTCCCGTGCCCCCAGGCCTGGCTGGAACCTTCCTCACAACGCTCGTAGCTAGTCACTTGGTCTACTTCGTTTCTGGAGTGCAGATCATCGCTGGCGCGCTGTTGTTGGCCAACCAATTTGTACCGCTGGCCCTGGCACTGTTAGCGCCGGTGCTCTACAACATCGTTGCCTTCCATATCACGATGCAGCCAAGCGGACTGCCCCCTGGCCTGGTCGCCACCATTCTCTGGTTGATTCTGGCGTGGAGGTTGCGAGATTACTTTGGGCCGTTATTTGTGCAGAAGGCAGTTGAGAAGTAAGTCGCGCCAACCACTCAGATCTTTGTGCACCGGGAGACGATGATGGAAGTACATCCATATCTCAATTTCAATGGCAATTGCGAGGAAGCGTTCAAGTTCTACGAACAGCACCTCGGCGGAAAAATCGAAGCGATCCACACCTTTGCCGGCTCTCCGATGGAGAATCAATTACCGCCGGACTGGCGAAATAAAGTGATGCACGTCCGAATGAAAATCGGCACTTCGGTTCTGATGGGCTCCGATGCGCCGGGAGGCCGATATCAAGCGCCGCAGGGATTTTCAGTTTCTCTGAACTTGAAAGACACCGCCGAAGCAGACAGAATTTACGACGCGCTGTCGGCCAACGGCAACATCCTTATGGCAATCCAGCCGACATTTTGGGCGAAGCGGTTCGCCATGTTTACCGATTCGTTCGGCATACCGTGGATGATTAACTGCGAATAATATCGCACCCTTGGCATCCCCGACATGTGTGGAGTG
>JAJYBW010000012.1 GCA_021778815.1 Acidobacteriota bacterium
CGGAAATTCCCAAAATGGGAAAATGCTCCATTTTGGTAACGCAAAAGTAACCATCGCGCTGGAAAAGGCTACACGATGCGAGTACTTTACGGAATGAGACCAATTTCCACATTGCAAAAGCTATCAAGACCGTAGGTTGTGGCACTTTGCGTGCATCATCATGGACACAACTATCTTGATATGTAAGTTTTACAGTGGATTGGAGAACCGATGCGCCCTTGGATCCCCACCGCGAGCGTAGTACTGTTGCTTTGCCTAGCCTCATTCGGATGCGCTGGAGGTGCCCCGTCGAACGCGGGCTCGACCCTGAGCTCGCCGCCCGCGCCGGTTACTTCTCCAGTTACCGATCCAGTTACTCCTCAGGTTACTAATGCCGCCTCGGTGTCCATAGTCATTAGCGACCCGGCAGCCTGCAAAGCTTCCGGTGGGCCGTTTGCTCACGTCTACGTCACAATTGCGGATGTACAGGCGAGCACCAATGCCGAGGCACCCGCAAACGACCCGAGCTTCGTTGATTTGACGCCTGGGCTCTCGGCGGCTCCGCAACAAGTGGATCTGATGGGTCAGGCCAATAGCCATTGTTTCCTGGCTTCCCTGGGTGTGGGGCAACAGGTGTCCGCTGGAAATTATCAGCAGGTACGCATCTTCCTCGCCCCGGATTCGCGCGCGTCCAGTGTTTCAAACAATGCATGCGGGGCGTCCTATGCCAATTGCCTGGTGCGGACGGATAACAGCTTGCATGACTTGGTGCTTCCCGCGGCTGCGAGCCAGGGGATCGAATTGGCAGCGAGCCATATTATCAATGGGAGCATCGCATTCAACGCCGGAGATCAGCCGTACATCGATCTTAATATTGACGTGTGCTCTTCCATTCTGGCGACAGCCGATGGTCAATACGAATTCAATCCAATCGTCCATGCCGGGTTGATTCCGTCGACAGGGAGCACTATCAGCGGCACCGTCGTCAGCTCAAAAACGGGCAAGCCGCTGTCGGGCGGCAATGTCGTTGTGGCATTGGAGCAAAAGGATGCAGCCACGGGCATCGACAGAATCCTGATGCGCACCTCGGCTGGAAGTGACGGCGCTTTTGTTTTGTGCCCTGTGCCTCAGGGAACCTATGATCTTGTCGCGGTCGGGGTGGATGGAGCGAGTGTCTCCTATTCCGCCGGCGTGGAGATGGGAATCCAGTCTGGTCAATTGGCAGGCAAAATTCCGCTGGTGCCAGGATCCCAGCAAGGGACTTTGGAAGGTCTGATCACAACCCAGGGTACCGCCATGAATCCCCTCGGTGTCTCGTTAGCGGTGCAGGCCGACGCGCTGCAGCAGATTGCGACCAACGGGGCCACAATCACTGTGCCGTTGTTGCCCAGCCAGAGCCCGTACAACGAAGCCATGTTGACGATGAGTGCTTCCAGTTGCGCGACCGGTGCGGATTGCGCTCCGTTCGCCATGCAACTCCCCTCTTCGACACCGAATGTTGTCGCCTGTTCCGAACAAACAGCACAGTTTAAGCAAATGCAGGGAAGCAGTCCGGGATACACGGCGGAGTCTGCGGCCGCAATTCCCGGTACAGGCAGTACCGCCGCGTGTACGGCCGGGAGTCTGCAAGCACCGAATGGACCGGTAGCACTCGGCTCGGGCGAAACTGCAATGACTTCAGCGATCAGTTTTACGCAATGCCAGTAGAGATTTGTCGAACAGAAGAAAGGACGATTCGAGAGAGGCGCAACGGGATGGAGGCCAGTAGAACTGGCCGCTTATCTTCAGCTCGCCAGGGAGGAAGGACAACTTGGGTTGCGGTAATTTCATCTCCTACTTCTTAAGGAAGGTGAAATGATGACAGATCTTAGTGAGCTGAATAAGGACACTCCGGCAGTAGGTACAAATGATCGTGCATCAACAACCGATGACGCAGCGCAAGCACATCGTCGCGTGGAACGTGAGGCCGATAAGGCAGCGGAACGCGGGAAAGATCGACAGAGGCGCGACGACGAAGGTGAATTCAGCAATATAGGTTCTGTGTAAACGTTGTAAATCGAGATGAAACGATCTAGCGGCAGAATTCGGCTGTCAAGGTTGATTCGGCGATAGCCCTCCCCCAGTCTCGCATTGGTCTCTCAAAGAAACGAGAGGCCGATGCGAGACTTCCCATTTGAGCGCTCAATCGAAGTCATCCATGTCAGGAGGTCTATGAATTTCTTTGCTGAAAAGTTTTGGCCGGGCGAAGATCCGTCACGCCTACCAACCCGCCTTCCTTGACTGTGGCCCGATTGCGCTCCAATAATAGATGTTGAATCTTCCGTGTCTTTACCCGCCAGGTTGAATGGCGGTTTCTTCGCAGACTGCGTGGACGTCCGTGTGCATTTGACGGTAACCGGTAGCGCAGGACGCGTATCGAATCCATTGTCCCGAGCATCAGGGTGGGAGCGGGACTCAGAATCCCGAACCAAACGCAAGGTCTGGAGATTCATGAACGACTTCGACAAGGTTGGAAAAACTTCATGAGCGCAACGATCAGCGCACAGGTCCGTCCGCGCGGAAATCGTGCGGTCACATTCTGGCAATCCACGAACGGAAAGAAAGTGGTCATGGCAGTCACCGGCGCCATGATGTTTCTGTTTGTGATCGGCCATTTGCTGGGCAATCTGCAGGTGTTTGAAGGGCCAGAAAAGATCAATGCCTACGGCCATTTTCTGCACAGTATTGGCGAAGTGCTTTGGATTGTCCGCGGCACGCTGATTCTTGCGATCATTCTGCACATTACCGCGACGATCCAGTTGGCATTGCGAAACAAGAAGGCCCGGCCGATTGGCTATTCTCGCAAAGAGGCCATCAATTCTTCGTATGCCTCGCGCACCATGTACTGGAGCGGACCCATCGTCCTGGTGTTCATCATCTTCCATCTGCTGCAGTTCACTGCCGGATATATTCATCCGGAGGCGCGGTTTATTGAAGGCGATGTCTACCACAACCTGGTGTCTGGTTTTCAGGTTTGGTGGGTTTCAGCCTGGTATATCTTCGCGATCACGCTGCTGGGTTTCCATTTGCGCCATGGCATCTGGAGCATGTTTCAGTCGGTGGGAATTGCCCATCCTCGTCACACGCAGACCATGAAACGCGCTGCGCTCTTGATTGCAACTCTGATTGTCCTGGGATACATATCGATCCCGATCAGCATTCTGCTTGGACTCGTGAGATAACATGACACTCGACGCAAGAATCCCTTCCGGTCCGATTGAACAACAATGGGCCAAGGCTCGCTTCGACATGAAGCTGGTCAATCCTGCCAATAAGCGCAAGCATTCCCTGATCGTGGTCGGTTCCGGCCTAGCGGGAGCTTCCGCATCGGCGTCGCTCGGCGAACTGGGCTACAACGTCAAATGCTTTTGCTTTCAGGATTCGCCCCGACGCGCGCACTCCATCGCCGCGCAGGGCGGCATCAACGCGGCAAAAAACTATCCCAACGATGGTGAGAGCATTCACCGCCTTTTTTATGACACAGTGAAGGGCGGAGATTTTCGCGCGCGCGAAGGCAATATTTATCGACTGGCGGAAATCAGCAACCACATCATCGATCAGTGTGTGGCCCAGGGGGTTCCGTTTGCCCGGGAATATGGCGGGACTTTGACCAATCGTTCCTTCGGCGGCGCCCAAGTTTCACGTACCTTCTATGCGCGAGGCCAGACAGGTCAGCAATTGCTTCTCGGTGCCTACCAGGCTCTAGAGCGCCAGGTTCATGCCGGAACCGTCACGATGATCCCGCGCACAGAAATGCTGGACCTGATCGTCATCGATGGACAGGCGAGGGGAATTGTCACTCGCAATCTGGTGACCGGTAAATTCAATGTGCATTTGGCGGATGCGGTGATCCTGGCCACCGGCGGCTACGGCAACGTCTACTACTTGTCGACGAATGCGAAGGGTTCCAACGTAACGGCAAGCTGGCGCGCCTATAAACGGGGCGCGCTGTTTGCCAATCCATGCTTCACGCAGATTCATCCGACCTGCATCCCGGTTTCCGGTGAATACCAGTCGAAGCTGACGCTGATGAGCGAGTCATTGCGCAACGACGGTCGTATCTGGGTGCCGAAGGTGAAAGGCGACAAGCGGCCACCGAACGAGATCCCTGAAGATGAGCGGGACTATTATCTGGAGCGTCGCTATCCCAGCTTTGGAAATCTAGTGCCGCGTGATGTAGCTTCGCGAAATGCCAAGGCGGTTTGCGATGAAGGGCGCGGAGTAGGGAAGACAGGGCTCGGTGTTTATCTGGATTTCTCTGAGGCCATCGCGCGCCTGGGCGAGAAGACAATTCGCGAGCGCTACGGAAACTTATTCGACATGTACCAGCGCATCACGGATGAAGATCCCTACAAGGTGCCGATGCGCATCTATCCGGCCATCCACTACACCATGGGCGGCCTGTGGGTGGATTATCAATTGCAGAGCACGATTCCAGGATTATTTGTGCTGGGCGAGGCGAATTTTTCCGATCACGGCGCCAATCGTCTGGGTGCAAGCGCGCTGATGCAGGGACTGTCGGACGGCTACTTCATCATTCCGTACACCGTAGGAAATTATCTGGCGACCAACAAGTTCGCCAAGGTCGACGAATCGCGTGCTGAAGTGCAGAATGCTCTGAATGAGGCGCGGCAGAAGATCAACAACCTGCTCGCAATCAAGGGAAATCGCACGGTGGATTCTTTCCATCGCGAGCTGGGCAAAATTGTCTGGGATTATTGCGGTATGGCGCGTACGGCGGAAGGACTTGAAATTGCGATTGGAAAAATCCGCGCGCTGCGCGAGGAATACTGGAAGAATGTCACCGTTCCCGGCAGCGGCGATGACCTGAATCAGAGCCTCGAAAAAGCGGGTCGTGTGGCTGATTTCTTTGAGCTGGCCGAGTTAATGTGCATTGATGCTCGCGACCGGAACGAGTCCTGCGGCGGCCACTTCCGCGAGGAATTTCAAACGCCGGATGGTGAAGCTAAGCGCGACGACGAGCATTATTCCTACGTTGCCGCGTGGGGCTATCGAGGTCCTGATACCGCTCCTGAACTGACCAAGGAACCGCTCGAGTTCCACTACGTTCATCCGAGCCAGAGGAGCTACAAGTAATGAAACTAAAATTGAAAATCTGGCGGCAGAAGAACTGCAAAGAGAAGGGCAAGTTCGTCCAGTATTCCGTGGACAATGTCGATCCTGAAATGTCGATGCTGGAATGCCTGGATGTACTGAATGAATCCCTGATCGAGCGCGGTGAAGAGCCGGTGGCGTTTGAACATGATTGCCGCGAAGGCATCTGCGGTTCCTGCGGCTTCATGATCAATGGCGTGGCCCACGGTCCGGAGCGCGCCACTACGGTATGCCAGTTGACCATGCGGCATTTCAAGGACGGCGATAAGTTGGTGATCGAGCCGTGGCGCTCGGTGGCGTTTCCCCTCGTCAAAGACCTGGTGGTCGATCGCAGTGCGCTCGATCACATTATCGAGTCTGGCGGCTACATCTCCGTTTCGACCGGTCAAGCGCCCGATGGCAATACGTTGCTGGTAGGCAAGGAGACGGCGGATCAAGCGATGGATGCGGCATCCTGCATTGGCTGTGGCGCCTGCGTGGCAGCCTGCCCGAATGCTTCAGCTGCGCTGTTTACAGGAGCGAAAATTACGCACCTCGGTACTCTTCCACAGGGTGGTCCGGAACGCGATCGTCGTGCCTTGAGCATGGTCTCCCAAATGAACGTGGAAGCCTTTGGCAACTGCACCAGCATCGGCGAGTGCACGGGCGTATGTCCGAAAGAGATTCCGCTGGGCGTGATTGCGACGATGAATCGTGACTATCTTTGCGCCAGCGTAAAAAAGTGTGAGGATACCGAGGTCGACATCTCCCCCGTGGTTGAACTGACGGCGAAGGGCTAGGTTCGACCCGGCTTATAGATTGGTGGCTTCGCGCGGGCTAGGAATCAGTTGAGTCAGCAGGCGGCGCAAGGCATGCCCGCGATGGCTGATCTTATATTTCTCTTCAAGGCTGATTTCCGCCATGGTCTGATGCAACTCTGGCACGAAAAAAAGAGGATCATAGCCGAATCCTCCGCTCCCGCGTGGCGCTTCGAGAATGGTGCCTTCCACAGTTCCGTGCGCGACCGCGATGCATTCTCCATCGCGAGCCGCGGCCAGCACGCAGCGGTACCGGCCCGTTCGACGCAGTGGCGGAACGTCTCGCATATTTTCCAGTAAAAATACATTGTTGCGGGTGTCATCGTCGGTTGGACGGATTGGCTCGGGATCAAATCCTGCGTCGACCGCGTAGCGCGCTGAACGTACTCCGGGCGCGCCATGTAACGCATCTACCTCCAAGCCAGAATCATCAGCCAACACAATCGCGCCGGGTGCATGTCGGCTGTACTCCGTGGCTTTGATGCGAGCATTTTCTTCGAATGTAGCGCCTTCCTCGGCTGGCGGATCAATTCGCTCCATTCCAGGCAGTCGAGCAAACGCAACATCGTCTGCATGTGGCTTGGCGGCCACTTCGAAGTCACGAAGCTTTCCGGGATTCGTCGTGGCGACTTGGAGTAAGAGCGGCATCGTGAGAATCGACTACTTGGCTGAGTTGCACCTGAAATAAGCCGCCATGAGCGGCGCCTTTTAATCACGCTGAGAGAGGCGCAAACGCCTACTTGCCGGCTGCTACGGATACGACTTGCATTGTCATGCCGGATACGGTGCCTTTGACCACTGCGGAAGCGCCGGCAAGCGCATACAGTTCCTTCTTGACTTCTGCGTTGGCCTGCAGTGTGTAAACCTTGTCTCCGACAATAAGCGCGTAGGGGGAGCCCATTCCGACGCATTCACGCGTGCATTTTTGCGCGCTGGCCCCGGCCATCATATGATGCGCACCGCACATTTGATCGCTGACGACGCCATTGAGGGTTGTGGTCTGCGCGCTGGCAACACCTGCGGACAAGATGCCGACAATAGCGAGCGCGCTGGACAGGGTAGTGATCTTCATGCGACTTTCCTTTCAGAGGTGGATCGATCGGCCGGCGAATCTGTCTAGCCGGAGCTTTTAGTATAGCGGCTTCGACTTCGCGTCGGGCAGAAACGGTCGCAGCGGACAGCCTTCGCATCGTGGAGTGGTGCCGCAATGACGTTTTCCAACTTCGACAATCAGCGCGTGCAGTTCATTGGCGTGGCGCGCTGTTTCTTCGCGCGTTGGACTGGCAATCGCGCCGTCTCCCAAGGACTGCAAGTTCGCATAGCGCGCATTGGCCGGGAGAAGCTCATGCCGCGTCACGACCCGCCGTAAGTATTCGTCGACCACGAACACCGGATGTTCGAGCGCATAGAGCAGGATGGCATCTGCGGTTTCCGGACCAACACCGGGCAGCGTGAGCAACTGTATGCGCAACTCGGTCGTGTGCGCCTCTGCCAATTGTTCGAGTGACCCCCCGTAGTGTTCATCCAGAAATTGCACAAACGCTTTGATAGAGGCTGCTTTTCTTTGCACAAAGCCGGAGGGCCGAATCAACTCTCGCAGCTTTTCTTCCGTGACACTGCGAATGCCTTCCATGGTCAGCCTTCCGGCCTCGCGCAAATTCGCAATGGAACGTTCGACGCCGCGCCACGCGGTTGCTTGGGTTAAGAATGCACCGATCACTACCTCAAATGCGGTCTCCGCCGGCCACCACTTGCGAGTTCCGTAGGCGTCGAGCAGGGCCGCGTACATTTTGCGCAGTAGCACCTCGGATTCCGACATTCCTGATGGGGGTGACGATTTGTGGTGGTGGCGGCTCATGGAGTTTTCCATGTGCTGGCAGCGTTCCAGCTCTCCTCAGTATCCTATGTCTCATGAAGGTACATACGGAATACCTGAACATGCAGACGCCCCAGCGGCGCGAAATCGTCCACATCACACCGCAGGTTGATGAGATTGTTCGGCGCAGTGGAATCCAGGATGGGCTATGCTTCGTGTCGCCGATGCACATAACCGCCGCAGTCTATGTCAACGACCTGGAAGAAGGACTGATTGAAGACATCATGGAATGGCTGGATAAACTGGCACCCGTAGGTCCGGATTATCGCCATCATCAGACCGGGGAAGATAACGGGGATGCGCATCTGAAGTCGCTGTTGCTGCATCATGAGACAACATTGCCCATCACCGGAGGCAAGCTTGATTTGGGGCGATGGCAGCGCGTGTTTTATGCGGAGTTCGACGGACAGCGACGCAAGCGAGTGATCGTAAAAGCCATCGGCGTAACCGAAAAGGGTTGAGAGCACAGAAGGATGCAAGCGCCCGGTCGGTTGATTTCGTCGCTCGATCGCGCCCTGGGTCGGCCGACTTTATTGTGGCGCGATTCTCAGTCATACTAGGTTGCATGTCCGCCAATGATAACGAACTCGCCCGCCTGGTCGAGGAGTTGAATCGGTCTGCTATTCGCGCGCCGCGAGTCAGTGATAAGGCCGGTGCAAGCCCGCGCGATCTCGATCAACTTCTAGCCCTCGCAGCACAACGGCAGGCGTCCGATCTGTTACTCGTGGCGAACTCGCCCATCGCGTTCCGCATCAACGGAGCTTTGGCGACTGCAGGTTCCGCTCTCACTTCCTCGGATGAAGTGCGCAGCTATCTACAACCGCTGCTGACGGGTACTCTGGTGCAGGAGCTTGAGAGGAATCGTTCCATCGATTTCTGCTTCATGCGGCCCAATATCGGCCGTTTTCGCGCCAATGTTCACTATCAGCGCGGCAGTTTGGCGGCGGCGATCCGCCTGCTTCCCGCGCAAATCCCATCGCTCGATTCGCTCCATCTTCCCGCCATCCTGGCCCCGCTTGCAGAACGTCGTCAGGGCTTCGTGCTTTTCACGGGTCCGACAGGTTGCGGCAAGACGTCCTCTCTGGCGGCGCTAATCGACCTGATTAACGCTCGTCGTCGCGACCACATCATCACCATTGAAGACCCCATCGAGTACGAGCATCCCAACCGCAGCTCCATCGTAGAGCAGGTCGAGGTGGGGACCGATGCGGTGGGATTTGCGGAGGCGGTGCGCTCAGTGCTGCGACAGAATCCAGACGTAATTTTGATTGGTGAAATCCGCGACGCTGAAACCATGTCAGCCGCGCTGACGGCTGCGGAAACCGGTCATCTGGTACTTTCTTCGCTGCACACAAATGACACTGCACAAACTATCAGTCGCATCCTGGACATTTTTCCTGCCGGACATCAGCAGCAAATTCGGCAGCAGCTGTCGCTGGCGCTGCTGGCTATCGTCGCGCAACAGCTGGTGCCTGCGTCCGATGGCACCGGACGTTATCCGGCGACCGAGGTCATGCTCGCCAGTTTTGCCATGCGCAACCTGATCCGACAGGGTCACGACCATCAGATTCGTTCGCAAATCACGATCGCGCGCGGTGAAGGCATGATGACAATGGATCAATCTTTAGGCGAGCTGGTTCGCGCGAATCGCATTTCGCGCGAGACTGCGTTCGCCCACTGTCACCAGCCGGATGATTTGAGACGTCAACTGGACTCGACGGTTATTTGAAGAAAAACGCAGCTTGCGAAATGGTCGGCTTGGAATGCGGCGCAACGATCGAATTAGGATGGCATCAAACGACGACGGAAAGCTCTTCTTCCAGCATTTGCTTTTCGTGCAACTGAGTATAGTAGCCGTTGCGGCTGACCAGTTCGTCATGTGTTCCAAGCTCGACAATGGACCCGTCGACCAATACAGCGATCTGGTCGGCATGGCGTACGGTTGAAACACGGTGAGAAATAAAGATCGTGGTACGGTCTCGCATGGCCTCGGCTAGTCCTTGCAGAATGCGCTCTTCGGTGAAGGTGTCGACGCTGGAGAGCGCGTCATCGAGGATTAAGATACGGGGGTCGCGCACTAGCGCACGCGCAATGGCAGTGCGCTGTTTCTGGCCGCCGGAGAGCGTAATACCGCGTTCGCCGACGAGAGTATCGAATCCTTTGGGAAACTCAAGGATTTCATCGCGAATGTGGGCGGTGGCAGCCGCGTCAAGAATCTCCTGTTCGGTTGCAGAGGGTGCGCCAAAGGCAACATTTTCGCGGATCGATTCGCTGAAGAGAAACGTCTCCTGCGGGACAAATCCAATCGATCCGCGCAAGTTTGCCAGCGGATAATCCATGACGGAGCGACCATCGACCAGCAGCATGCCTCGCTGCGCTTCGAGCAGCCGCGGAATCAGGCGCACCAGGGTGGTTTTGCCGGACCCGGTTGGACCCACGATCGCGAAGCTGCTGCCTGCCGGAATCCGCAGATTAATATCCCGCAGTACCGGTGCCGTGGAGTTGTCATACGTAAAACTGAGATTGCGAAATTCGATGTCACCGCGAATTTCTGTTGCGACGGCGCCAGTCGCGGGCAAGGTGGCGTCGGAGATCGATGGCTCCGCGATCAGAATTTCATGGATGCGAGTCACCGATGCAGTCCCTCGTTGCACCAGGTTGACCACCCATCCGAGGGCAATCACAGGCCAGGTCAGCATCACCATATAGGTGGTGAATGCAACGAACGCTCCCACAGAGATTTTGGCGTTGACGACTTGGTGTCCACCGACCAGTAGCACGACAACGAGAGATAGTCCGAGCATGAATTCCAGAGTAGGCCACAACATTCCCATCAAGCGAACCAGGCGCAGCGCGCGACGAACATACTCCGCGTTGGCCCGTTCGAAGGCGGAAATCTCCGCGCCTTCTTGCGCAAACGCACGAACCAGGCGGGCACCCGCAACGTTCTCCTGCACTTGCGCAGAGATGTCGGAATACATGGCCTGAATGCGCTCAAACCGCTCGTGAATCTTGCGTCCAAAATACTGAACCAGAATGCTGGCAGCCGGCAGCGGGACAAATGCCAACAGCGTCAACCAGGGACTAATCCGGATCATAAAAGCGAGCGCGCCCACGGTGAACAGCAGCGTGTTGGCGCTGTACATGATCGCGGGTCCCAGCAGCATTCGAACAGCGTTCAGGTCATTGGTCGCGCGCGCCATGATGTCGCCGGTGCGATTTTCCTGAAAGTACGAAGGAGATTGTTGCTCCAGCACGCGGAACAAATCATTGCGCAGGTCATACTCAATCTCGCGAGAGATGCCGATGAGGACCCATCGGGTCAAGAAGAGGAAGATACCCTTCGACAGGGCTACGGCCAATAATATTCCGGCATAGAAAAGAACGCCCTTGTAGCTCAAATGCTTGGTCATGTCGTCGACGGCGCGACGAATGACTTCCGGGAACAGGACCCAGATGGCATTGCTGCAGACAGCAAAGAAGCCGCCCAGCAGGAATCCGCGGCGGTAGCGTCGCATGTATGGAAACAGGGGGCGCAGATTCTCGATCAAGGTCAAAAGGAATGCCTTCTTACATTTGATTGTAGCCAAGATGGATGGTTGCGGAAATTTCAGTCGGGTTGCAGCGGCCAGGTACTTTAGGTTGGGGTGCGCAGCAACAAATATCCGCCAACCAGGCCAAACAGCAGATCGGGTGACCAGGCAGCCAGCACGGCGGGCAGCGTGTTGACGTTGCCCATGGCCTCAAACAGACCTGCGGCAACCCAATAGGCAATGGCCACGCCGATTGCGACAGCTACACCCGTCAACGATCCGCGTCGTCCCATGGACAGCGAAAAAGGGACCGCCAGGATCGCCATCACCAGCGTGACCAGCGGATACGCGAGTTTCTTGTCGAGTTGCACCCGCAAGGGAAGCGTATCAAAGCCGCTCTGGCTAAGGTCATGGATATAGTGTGCCAGTTCCGCGAAGGTCATTTCTGAGGATTGAAGATCTTCCTTCTTAAAGTAACCGGGCGATTCCGTAATATTCGGGAAGACTTCACTGTTGAATTTGCGATAGGAGGAGATCGTGCCACCTTGGAAGGTTCGTTCCCATCCATCTTCGAACGTCCATTCATGCTGCTGTGAATCCCAGACAACGTTGGATGCAAAGATGCGTCCCGCGAGCACAAAGCTGTTGGGCTGAAACTCCAGTACCGTCAGGTTGGCGAACCGATTGTTGGCGGAGTCGAAATACTCGTAATAAAAAATCCGTGAGCCTTCATTCGACTTGGTTCTACCGAATACCCATTCACGATCAGGACGTAGAAAAGTACGCGGCGGCTTGCCTTTGATTTCGCTGCGCAGTGCCTCTTGTTTACGGTTGGCGGTGGGCAGGTAGAACTGATCGAACGTGAACATGACGACGGAAAGGATTGCGGCGATCATGAAAATCGGCACCACCGCGCGGTACAGGCTGATCCCGGTGGCCTTCATCGCTGTCAGTTCACTGGACCGGTTCAGCGTTCCGATTGTCACTAAGACGGCGATCAACACGCTCAGAGGGGTAATGGTGTAGATCATGCTTGGCATCAAGTTCAGCAGATATTCGCCGACAACCTCCAGCGCGGCGTGATTGCGGATGATGTCGCTAAGCAACTCAAACAAGGAGAAGATTAACGACAACATCACGAAACTGATCTCCACTAGCAAGAAGCTGCCAACAAACGAGCGAAGAACATAGTCGTCCAGGATCAGCGGAAACCCCTCATAGAGCGTGCCTCGCGGCAGAGCGTCGAAGACTGTTCCCGGAGATGGTTCCGCTCCTCGACGAAAGAACTTGCGCGTTTTTTCCCCCAGTCGCGGAAGAGGGAAACGAACTGTCCCACGCGACATTTGGTACAGCAGCAACATGCCCGCCATCCCGAACAACAGGTTGGCACCCCACACTCCAAGCAGGACGGGTATTTTTTGTTGCTTCGCCAGCGCCATCCCAGTGGAGGAAAGAAAGTAGTACACAAAAACGAGAAAGATCGTCAGCACAAAGCCCATGCTCTTGCCGCCGCGCCGTGACGACAATCCCAATGGAATGCCGACCAACATCAGTACCATGCATGCGGTGGGATAGGCATAGCGCTTTTGCAGTTCAATCTGGTACCAGCGGCCGTTGGCGGCGTGTGCACGGTCATACAATTGGCGATTCGTCATCGCCAGAATGGGCACGTCGCTGTGGCCGATGCGCGTGGTTTCCTGTCCGCTGCTGATTTGGATGGGGAGGTCCGTCTGAGCAAAAGTGGAGATGCTGTACGCCCCAGGATCATTCGGAGGCATTTCATGTTGTTCGCCATTGCGCAGGCGCATGCGCAGATCATGATGCTGTCCGCCTACTACGGTGGCCTGCTCGGCCAAAGTAATTTTCGGTGAGCGCGGATCGCTGATATCCGCCAAAAACACATGCGACCACACGGAAGCGTGACGGCCAACCCTGACATCCTGTACATACAGGACGGAATTCCGGAAATCTTCATAGAAGACTCGCGGCTGCACCTGAAACGTGGCCTGCGAATCTCGCAGTGAGTTTTCCACCTTCAGCATCGCGGTGGTCGCTTTGGGTGCAAGGTAGAGTGAATTGAATAGTCCCAGAAACCAAGCTGCGACGCCTACCATGGCGACAATCCGGACGAACTGAAATACGCCGAAGCCGCAGGCCCGCATCGCTGTTACTTCGCTATCGGCAGCCAGCCGGCTTAGTCCAAGCAAAACACCGACGAGCAGCGCCATCGGGATGGTGACGGTAAATGAATTGGGCAGCGTGAACAGCACCAATTTCAGGACGCTCATGGGGGAAGCGCCATCCTGCACGACGAGCTCCAGAATCTGGACCAGCTGGGGCATGAAAAGGACAAACGTAAACAACCCGATGCCCACCAGAGTGTGGGAGAGAACTTCGCCGAGAATATAGCGTGTCAGGATGCGCACGGTGGTTGTCTTAGGCCTTCGTCATCAGTCGACGGAATTCGTAGAGCATGAGACTTCAGTGTAGCTCTGGGTGGTCGCCACTGCCTCGAACTCTGCGACAATTTCGTTCGTGCTACCCTGATCGGTGCCCAGTAAATGGTTGTATCTCTTGGCGGTGGTGGGCCATCGATGTAGGACTCAAGGAGTGCACTAGAATGCGAATTCGTCCATCCATAAATTCTATTTGTTTTGTTTCGACCTGCGTAGTTCTCGCGTCGCCGTTATTGGTCCTCCATGCCCAGAGCGCGGAGAAAGCGCAGCAGCCGGCCACGCACGGAATTAGCGTAGCCAACATGGACAGCTCGGTAACGCCGGGAGATAACTTTTACCTGTATGCCAACGGCGACTGGATCAAGCGGACGGCAATTCCTGCAGACCGCGCCGCTATCGGTGTTTTCTCCACGCTGGATGACACGGCCAATAAGAATACCGCGGCGCTGATTCAGGAATCCGCCAAGGCCAACGCGCCGGCGGGTTCAGAGGCTCGCAAAATCGCTGACCTGTACAACTCGTACATGGATGAGGCCGCGATTGAGGCGAAAGGGTTGACGCCGCTGCATTCGCATTTGGCCACCATTGCTGCGATCCATACCCAACAGGAACTGGCCCGTGCTCTGGGCGAAAGTCTACGGGCGGATGTGGACCCGCTCAACAACACCAACTTCCATACGGAAAATCTGTTTGGACTGTGGGTTGCGCCAGGATTTCACGATCCGGCACATTACCATCCATATTTGCTGCAAGGCGGGCTCGATCTGCCAGATCGCGAGTACTACCTGGGCGACAGCGCTCACATGAAGGAGATCCAGGCGAAATATCAGGCCCACACGGCAGCCATGTTCCGGCTCGCCGGATTTGACGATGCCAATGCGCGGGCCACGCGAGTGATTGCGCTGGAAAAGGCGATCGCGCAAACCCACACCAGCCTGGCCGACAACGAGGACATCCACAAGGCGGACAACACGTGGAAACGTTCAGAATTCGCAACGAAAGCTCCTGGACTGGATTGGGCGGAATATTTCCGTGCTGCAAAGCTGGCTGATCAGGACAGCTTCATTGTCTGGCAGCCGAGTGCATTTACCGGTGAAGCGGCGCTGGTAGCGTCGACGCCAGTGGATACGTGGAAAGACTGGCTGGCGTATCACTTTGTTGAAGAGTATGCGGGAGTGTTGCCAAAAGCGCTTGCGGAAGAGCGATTCGATTTCTTTGGGAAGACTTTGGTCGGCGTGCCGCAACAGCGTCCACGTGCGCAGCGCGGCGTTTTTGTCGTCGACGGTCTGCTAGGGGACGCGGTCGGAAAGATCTACGCACAGCGGTACTTCTCACCAGAAGCGAAGGCGGCTGCCGAGGCTATGGTGGCTAATATCATCGCGGCGTACCGCGTACGCATTGAAGCGCTGACATGGATGGCTCCAGCTACCAAAGCGGAAGCTGAGGCGAAGCTGAACGCGTTGTATGTGGGAGTGGGCTATCCGGAAACCTGGCACAGCTACGATGGGTACGAAGTGAAGGCGGATGATATTTTCGGCAACGTCTGGCGCGCTGGAACTTTCCGCTACCATCAACAGGTCGAGCGGTTGGGTAAAGATGTCGATCGCAAGGAATGGTCGATGACGCCGCAAACGGTCAACGCGGTGAACCTGCCGTTGCAGGATGCACTGAACTTTCCGGCGGCGATTTTGCAACCGCCCTTCTTCGATGCGAAAGCTCCCGCCGCCGTCAACTACGGAGCGATCGGCTCGGTTATTGGACATGAAATCAGCCACACCTTCGACACAGAAGGCAGCACATTCGACGCCACGGGTCGTCTGCGCGACTGGTGGACGCCCTCGGACCTGGCGCACTTCGATGCAGCTACTGCGAAACTGGCCGCCCAGTACGACACCTACATGCCGTTCCCTGATGTTTATGTGAATGGTAAGCAGACGCTGGCCGAAGACATTGCGGATGTTGCGGGAATTTCCGCGGCGTATGACGGATATCGCGCATCACTTGGCGGTAAATCCGCACCCAAACAAGATGGATTTACAGGCGACCAGCAATTCTTCATCGCGTTCGGTCAGAACTGGGGATCAAAAGAGCGGTCAGCGGCACTGCGCCGCCAGGTGATGACGGATCCGCATGCCCCTGCAGAATATCGCGCGGACACGGTGCGCAACGTCGACGCCTGGTATACAGCCTTCGATGTGAAGCCAGGGCAGAAGTTGTACCTGGCTCCCCCGGATCGTGTTCGCATTTGGTAAAGAGTAAGCAAAATTGCTGCCGCTCGATCAGTACCAGTTCTTGACGTTCGGCCAATAGGCGGAGAGGGGAGCCTTTCCGCCGCGGCAAAGGTAGATGGGTCCGTTTTCAAATGGCATGGCCAGCGGATTGTCGACTTCTCCGATCTGCTGCACGGAATGACAGTACTGTTCTACGTCGGATTTGGATTCGCCAAGGACAATCAGTACTTCGCCGGTATAGCTCCGCGGTCCCCAGAAGTAATAATTCTGATGGCCGCTGATCGCCGGCGGAAGGCCGTATTTCGGCCCGAATAAATCAATCGCGCCAGCCTCACCATAGTTGTTGCAGAAAATTCCCACCTTGGCGCGATCGGCAGGCGTCAGTGAGTTATAAATCCTCCCGACCTCCGCCACAAGGCCATGCCAACCGAATCGGTCTGCGTAGAACTGAGGCAACGGACCGGTCTTTTCCGTCTCGGTGTTCTGGCTGGTCATGTGCAGTGCTTGCGTGTAGCGAATCCAGGTATACGGCGGCATGACTGGGATTCCCATGGGTAGCGCGATCGCGCCAATGATGACCATCACCACACACCAGGCCGGCAGCAGCCATGCTGTTTTTCGCGAACCGGAAAAAAGATTCTGCCAGGCCAGCGCACCCGCTGCAAACAGGACCGGATAGACCGGCGCAACATAGTAATTCTTGGCGAACATGTGGATCATGATCGCGAGCAAGACAAGATACATGAGGCCAATCCAGCGAAAGCCACGCGCGGACTTCGCGATCAATAGCCATGTTAATCCTGGCAGAAGCAGGAAAATGCTGCTCGGGTGCAGCATCATGATTTGCGCGCCAACGAACGCGAGAGGACCCAGCTTTACATTCTTGTGGCTGTGATTCACGTTGTTCAGCCACACCAAAGTGGGCCATTGATGATGAATCTGCCACATCAGGTATGGCAGAGCGATCAGAAAGATCAGCCCGATCGCCGACAGGGTCCATCGGTTCCAAAGGATGCGGCGTTGAGGAGTCAGTAGAAGTCCCACCAGCAGGGCGACCAGAAAAAATGCCATGGATGGCTTGTTCAGCAATCCCAAGCCACCAAGGACTCCGAACAGCATCCACCATTTCGGACTGCCACCGGCGACCATGAGAAGCACTACGACCATGCATCCCATCCAGAAGATCGGCTCGAAGGAATTCATGGAGAGAAAGCTGTCGATTCCCAGATAAACGGGCGCAATCAGGACCGCGATCATCGCCATGACTTGAGCGATTCGCCTGCCGCCCAATTGCCATGCCAAAATTCCCGTTAGAAAAACTTTGACGGCCCCGGCCAGCGCGGAAAGGCTGCGAAACAGGGCTAGGTGCTGGAAGCCAAAGAGCATTTCTGCGACGCGTGCCTGCAGCGCAACCATGGGTGCCTGATCGACATATCCCCAGGCAAGGCGCCGTCCGCAGACGATGTAGTACATTTCGTCGCGAAATATTCCATAGCCAAAATGTTGTGCCAGCAGATTTCCGATAAACTCAATTGCGAATTTGATCGCTGCGAATGCAAGAGCGAGTTGAAGGACCGGCTTCCAGGACTCTGCGGTGGCAGTCTCGATTCTCATGGGCTCTCCGAGTCAGATAGTAGAGCATGGCTCCGCCGGGACGACGAATAAAGTTGAATACGGAGAAATAGCAGAAAAGTTCCCGCGCAATACATTCATGACTGCATCGAAGGCAAGGAGGGCAGGTGGCTGGGCTATTCCGGCGGCTCGCTTGCCGGAACTGAAGTCTGGAAATGAGCGCAGATGGCTTCCGCAACTTTGCGCGACACAACCGACTGCAGCGCTTCAAGAGAAGCGGACTGGATCGCCCGCAGGCTGCCGAAATGGGTGATGAGGCGGGTGTGGGTTTGCGCGCCGACCCCGGGAATCCGCAGCAGGTCGGAGTCGCGATCGCGCATTTCTCGCCGCTTGCGGTGATAGGTACTGGCGAATCGATGCGACTCATCACGGATACGCTGCACCAGGTGCAGCACCGGCGAGTGGCGATCGAGCACGACTGGCTCGTCCTCCTGGCCATAGACGTAAATCACTTCTTCCCGCTTTGCAATGGCCGCCAACGGCTGGCTGGTAAAGCTCAGCTCCTCCAACGCTGCGGCTGCGGCGTGCAACTGACCTAATCCGCCGTCAATCAAAATCAGGCTGGGCATCGCTCGATGCTCCTCCTGCAGGCGGCGATAGCGTCGGGTGACGACCTCCCGCATACTGGCGAAATCGTCGACGCCCTCCACTGATTTGACCTGAAACTTGCGATATTCCGACTTGTTCATCGCGCCCTTTTCCCACACCACCATGGAGGCCACGGTTTCCGCGCCTTGAATGTGGGAAATATCGAAACACTCGATGCGCTCGGGAAGCGTAGGCAGGTTGAGCGCATCCTGCAGCGTCTCCTGAATCACGAGAATGCTGGTTTGCAGCACGCGGAAGCGTTGATCGTAGGATTGCTTGGCATTCTGGCCGGCCAGGTCCAGCAGGGAACGCTTCTCACCGCGTTGCGGCACCAAGATGTCAACCTTATGCCCTGTGTGTTTGCACAGCAATTCCGCCAGCGGCGCACGATCCGTAAAGTCAACCGGCACGTAGATGTTTCGCGGAACATACTGCTGGTCGATGTACAGCTGCTTGAGCAGGGCGGAGAAAAAAACCGCCGGAGCAAA
>JAJYBW010000355.1 GCA_021778815.1 Acidobacteriota bacterium
CCGAGCAGATGCTGCAGGTTTTCTCGCAGACGCCAGAAGTCGTCGCGCGCACCATGCAGTTTGCCGAGCGCTGCCACGTCAAGCTGAACAAGGTCGACAATCCGTTTCCGCAGTTCGATGTGCCGCCTGGTTTCACCATCGATAGCTACTTTGAAAAAATTTGTCGCGAAGGATTTCGTCATCGGCTGGACACTTCGGTTCGCCACCTGCGCGACAGTGGCCACCTTCGCCACACCACGGAGGAATACGAGCAGCGCCTGCAACGCGAAATCGACTGCATCCAGGCGATGAAGTTTTCCGGCTATTTCCTGATCGTATGGGACTTTATCCGCTACGCAAAAGAGCAGGACATTCCCGTAGGCCCGGGGCGTGGATCGGCCGCGGGGTCGCTGGTTTCCTACGTGATGGGAATTACCGATGTCGATCCGCTGCAGGGAGATTTGCTGTTTGAACGGTTCCTAAATCCCGAGCGCGTCTCCATGCCGGATATCGATATCGATTTCTGCATGAATCGCCGCAGCGAAGTCATCGACTACGTCACCCGCAAGTACGGCCGCGAGCAGGTCGCGCAGATCATCACCTTCAACACCATGGCGGCCAAGGCGTCCATTAAAGATGTGGGTCGCGCGCTGGCCATGCCCTACGGCGAAGTCGACAAAATTGCCAAGCTGATTCCGGCCACCATCGGCATGACGATCGATGAGGCCCTGAAGGAATCCGAGCCGCTGCAGCAGGTGTATCAGAACGATCCGCAGATTCGCGAGCTGATCGATATTGCCCGTCGTCTGGAGGGGTTGGCGCGCGGCGCGGGCATTCATGCGGCTGGCGTTGTGATCGCGCCGGAACCGCTGACCAACCTGGTTCCGCTCAGCCGCGGCAAGAACGACGAAATTGTCACCGCCTACGACATGAAGGCCATCGAGAAAATCGGTCTGTTGAAGATGGACTTTCTCGGCCTCACTACCCTGACCGTTATTCACGAAGCACTGCGGCTGATCAAGGTCAATCTCGGAATCACGATCGACATGGAGACCATTCCCCTCGATGATAAGCAGACCTTCGAGCAAGTGTTCCACCGCGCACTCACCTCGGGCGTGTTCCAGTTTGAATCGAGTGGCATGCGTGACGTGTTGCGGCGCTATCGCCCAGAGACGATTGCCGACCTGACCGCATTGAATGCGCTCTATCGCCCCGGACCGATTCAGGGCGGAATGATTGACGATTTCATCGATCGCAAGTGGGGGCGTGCGCCAGTCGAGTATGAACTGCCGGAACTGGAAACAATCCTGAAAGAGACGCTAGGCGTCATCGTGTATCAGGAACAGGTGATGCAGATTTCAAACGTGCTGGCCGGCTATTCGTTGGGCGAAGCCGACTTGCTGCGTCGCGCCATGGGCAAAAAAGATCCCGCGGAGATGGCGCGGCAGCGAAATCGCTTTGTCCAGGGCGCGATGGATAAGAAGTTTCCGCAGAAGACCATCGAGCATATTTTCGAACTGATGGAACGCTTCGCCGGGTATGGATTCAACAAGTCCCACTCCGCCGCCTATGCGCTGCTGGCGTACCACACCGCGTATTTGAAGACCCACTACGCCAAGGAATTTATGGCCGCTCTTCTGACCTCGGAAGTCAGCAAGCCGGACAACGTAGTCAAGTACATCAAAGAGTGCCGCGAGATGGGCATTTCGGTCGAACCGCCCGACGTACGCACCAGCGATGCCGATTTCACTCCTCATGGCGAGGCGATTCGCTTCGGTCTCGCGGGCGTAAAAAATGTTGGCCAGAACGCCATCGCATCCATTCTGCAGGTCCGCAGCCAATTGGTGCAGGAAGGCAAAACCTTCAGCTCCTTCTGGGATTTCTGTGAGCGCATCGATCTGCGCGTCATGAATAAGCGCGTGCTGGAATCGCTGATCAAGAGCGGCGCACTCGACTGCTTCGGAGCCCGCGCGGCGTTGATGTCCGCCATCGACAAAGCGATTGAACGCGCGCAGAAAGCGCAGCGCGATACCGCAGCAGGGCAGCACGGCCTGTTTGGATTGTTCAACGACATCCCCGCGGCTGGCGGCGCTTCGCAACAGGATGAGTTGCCGAACATTCCCGATTGGGATGAGGTGCAGCGCCTGCAGCATGAGAAAGATGTGCTTGGGTTCTATGTCTCCGGCCATCCGCTGGGCAAGTACGCCGAGAAGCTGCGCAACTTGAAGGGAGTTGTGGATACCCAGACTGCCTTGGAAATGACTCCCGCGCCGAATACAGGGCGACGCGACGCGCAGAATGAAAATGAAATTTCCATCGCAGGAATTTTGACCGGAGTGCGCGTGGCCAAGTCGCGTAAAGGCGATCTGTATGCGCAGGGGTCGCTCGAAGACCTGACTGGAAAGATTGAGCTGATCTGCTTTCCTGAAGCCTATAAGCGCATGGCGGAAAATCTAAAGATCGATGTGCCGGTGCTGGTGCGCGGCGTCCTGCGCGGAGAGGAAGATTCTGCGCCCAAGCTCGCCATCTCCAACATCACCGCGCTGGAAGACGTGAAGCTAAAACTGCCCAGCAGCATGCGCATTCGCATTGCGTTGGACCGCGTGGGCGAGCCTGCGCTGACCGAACTGCACGCCATGATGGTCGCCACCCCAGGCAGCGGAAAAATTCTGCTGGACTTTGAGCAGCGCGATGATTACCTGGTGGTTTTGGAACCAGAGGGGCTCTGCGTGGCCGCAGACAAGGCCTTCATCGAGCGCGTTGAAGAACTGGTTGGAGCCGGCACGGTACGGATCATCGAATAGCAAGTTCTGCCTTCCAATAAATCCGTACCGCTCGCCAACCCTATCTACTGCGCCTGCAGTGTGTAGTGTCCCGGCGTGCTCAACACAACCGCCGAGCGCGTGCCACCTTCCGCAGATTTCACATCCGTCGCGGCGGTGCCATTCACCAGCACACCTTGTCCCGCGTGCTGCACCGGAACCAGCACCGTGGCGACTTCATCGGCAGGCAGGTCGATGGTCGTCTGTAGACCCGCTTTCTGTTCGAGAGAGACTTTCAGCAACCCATGCGGCGTCGGCTCCGCGCCCTTGGCCCACGAGAGTCCTGCCAGGTCGGGACGAATCGTCACCTTCGCAAATCCGCCTTCAGTCGGCTGAATGCCAAGGATCTGTTCCATCAACCAAGGAGTTGGGCCCGCAGACCACCCGTGCGCCAGACTGACGAAATAGCCGGTCCCATCGTCAGCTTGCAGCGAGGCATGAAAGTTATTTTTAGGCCAACTGGGAT
The DNA here is from genome assembly GCA_021778815.1 of Acidobacteriota bacterium. Taxonomy (GTDB): domain Bacteria; phylum Acidobacteriota; class Terriglobia; order Terriglobales; family Acidobacteriaceae; genus JAKAAZ01. Next base: position 3,268 of record JAJYBW010000355.1, read on the forward strand.
AATAGGCTTCCCAGAAGCTGGTCGCTCCCTCGGCAAGCATGCCACCCCAGTATTGGCGAATCCAGGCGAGCGCCTCCGGCCGATGTCCGGTCTGGGCCATGGCGGAGATGATGTAGTAGTTGTAATACGGCGTCATCACCAGCGCGGTATATTTCGTGCTTGCGACGCTGGAAAGCACGTTGTCCCAAATCGGCGCGTACTGCGAAGGATCCGCCACACCCGTGAAGACTGCAGCTGCGTTGATCTGCCAGCGCGTGCCAAACGTATTACTCGAGCTGTCGAGAAAATATTTATGCGATGCTTCTTTCAGCAAAGCAGCCCGCTGCTCAAAGTGATCTGCATTCGCCGTGTCGCCAAGCTCGCGCAAAAGAAACGCCGCATCGCGATACGCCAGATAAAACTCGAACTGCGTGCCTCGCCGGGCTTCTGCGGTGTCGCCATTGAGATCCGGCGACCAGTCGACGAAGGCCCAGGTGCGGGTCGAGTCAGCGTACAAATTCTTCGCGTCGACATCGGTATCCATATAGTTCAGCAGCTGCACCAACCGCTCGTGCACGCTCTGCAAATATTCCTTCGACCCGGTGTGCAGATAATACTCGG
>JAJYBW010000356.1 GCA_021778815.1 Acidobacteriota bacterium
AAGTTGCGATGCCGGGACTGATGCACAAACTGGAGGTTCTCGGCTGCTCGCAAACTACGGTTGGACTTGTGGTGCCTACTGGGTACACCTTCAATACGGACGGCAGCAGCCTTTACATCACGCTGGCCGCATTGTTTGTCGCCCAAGCCACGAACACGCACCTGACGTTGATGCAGCAACTGACTCTGTTTGCGGTAGCCGTACTCACTTCAAAGGGAGCGAGTGGCGTGCAGGGCGCCGGATTTATTGCTTTAGCCGGGACGCTGCTGGTGGTACCGGACATTCCTGTGGCCGGGATGGCTTTGCTGCTAGGAATCGACCGCTTTCTCAGCACGTTCAGAGCGCTCGTTAACCTGATCGGCAACGGGGTCGCTTCGATTGTGATTGCGTCTTCTGAAAATGAACTTGACAGCAATATGCTGCACGAGGCTTTGAGCAGCGACTAGCGTCCTCTGCCGGACTCTGTCGCCGGGTACGACATCCGCATTGGAAAGGGAAAAGGAATGATCGATTCACCAATGACTTCACGACGAACCTTCCTGGCGGGCGCGGCATTGGCCGTAGGAGCATCTGCCAGCACCAGTTGGACCGCACAGGACCCGCCACGGAAGGATCAGGAAATCCATGCGTACGAGTACTGGGCTCATCGTGGAGATATTCGGCTCTATCTGTATCGGAAACTGATTGGACCCGTGGCCTCCGGCGCCTCGAAACGACCGATCCTGTTTCTCACCCATGGCTCCTCAGTTTCATCGCGCCCAACATTTGACCTGGTGGTTCCCGGGCACGGCGAATACTCTCTGATGGATGTCTTCGCCCGCTTCGGATATGACGTCTGGACCATGGACTTCGAAGGATATGGGCATTCTTCGCCAAGCCACGGGAACTCCAACATCGCGGATGGAGCCGCAGACCTCCAGGCTGCCACGTCGGTGATCTGGAAGGAAACGGGCCAGGAAGATTTTTTCCTCTACGGAGAATCCGCGGGCGCTTTGCGCGCGGCCGCTTTTGCCATGGTCGAGCCGGCTCGCGTTCGCAAGCTGGTCCTAACCGCCCTCACCTGGACCGGCAAGGGATCGCCGACGTTGGAGAAGCGTGCAAAGAACGTTGATTTTTACCGCACGCACAACACGCGCCCGCGCAGCCGGGAGATGGTCTCAAGCATCTTCACGCGCGACAAGCCCGGAACATCGGACCCTGCCGTTGGAGAGGCCATGGCTGACGCGGAAATGAAACTCGGAGACACCGTGCCGACGGGAACTTACCTGGACATGACAACAAAGCTTCCGCTTGTTGATCCGGCCAGGCTCCCGATGCCGGTGCAGATCCTTCGCGGCCAATACGACGGCATTGCATCCCTGCAGGACCTGCTGGACTTTTTCGCGCTGCTGCCGGCGCCAGATCGCCAGCTCGCCATCATGCCGGGCGCGGCGCACCTCCTGTCAATGGGCCGCAATCGAGCTCAGTTCTGGCACGTCATGCACGCATTTTTGGATATGCCGCCGCGGCAGGATCAGGGCACGGCAGAAATCAGGTGAGACGGTCATCAGCGGTACGCACGGTTCTTCTCAGCTCTTTGGGAGGCCCGCAAGAAAGCGAGTCGGAATGAATCAGAACCAGCACAGTGATCAGCCATCTGCGGCATCGCTCACGCGGAGAACGTTTATCGCCGGCGGCTCCGTGGGGCTTGCAACCACCGCGCTCGGCAGCATCGCCGCCGCACAGCAGCAAGGCAGGCCGGCCAGCGATCCGGGACAAAACAATTTGCCTCTCCTGAGCGAAAATCCGAGTTCGAATGAACCGCCTCCGTCTGACCGCGGCGACACCGGACCAATTTGGTATTCCTTCAACCTGACCCATCGCCGAGAGGAGGATGGCGGTTGGACACGCCAGGTCACTCAGCGCGAACTCCCAACCTCCACCGAAATCGCCGGCGTGAATATGCGCCTAGCCGCGGGCAGCTTTCGCGAACTGCACTGGCACACAGCAGGCGAGTGGGCGATGATGCTCTACGGAAATGCGCGTATCAGCATGCTGAATCCCGACGGAACCGTGTTCCTCGATGACGTCTCGCGCGGCGATTTGTGGTTCTTCCCGGCGGGCTACCCGCACTCCATTCAGGGTCTGGGACCGGACGGATGCGAGTTCCTCCTCGTCTTCGATCGAGGAGATTTTTCAGAGGAAAAGACTTTCCTGCTCTCCGACTGGGTGTCGCATACGCCGCCCGATGTCATTCAGAAGAATCTTGATCTCACTCCACAAGCCATCGCATTGCTCCCCAAGCACCAACGCTTCATCTTTTCGGCCGCCACGCCCGGCCCGCTTGGCCCAGACAAGGCAAGCGTCGGCGGTTTCCCTGCCCTTTCTGCTGCTTCATTCAGTTTTCGCATGCTCGAAATGGAGCCGACCTTCAGCCAGACCGGAGGCAATGTTCGCATCGTCGACTCACACAATTTCCCTCCCTCAGTAACCATTGCCGCCGCACTCGTCACACTGCACCCCGGAGCCATGCGCGAACTGCACTGGCATCCGACCGGTTCGGAGTGGCAGTTCTATCTGTCGGGCAAGGGACGTATGACCGTGTTCGTTTCACCGGGAGAAGCGCGCACCATGGATTTCAACGCCAACGATGTGGGCTTTGTGCCCACCATGGCAGGCCACTATATCGAGAACACCGGCGACACGGATCTGGTATTTTTGGAGATTCTCCGCGCGAATCGTTTCGTGGACTTTTCGTTGAATAACTGGATGCGTCATCTGCCGCCGGAAATGGTGGCGGCGCACCTGAACATCAGCGCAGAATCCATCCAGAGAATTCCAGCGGAGAAGCGGGTAATCATCGCCTGATGCGGAGCTCTTTCAGAATGCGCGCGAACCTCGTTTCATTCTTCGTTGCAGCGACGACGGCTCTGGCTTTGCAGGCGCCGCCCCAGCAGATACCGTCGAACGAAGAATCAGAACCGTTGGTGCTCGACCGTGTCATTCCCATGCCGTCGGTGCAGGGCCGCATTGACCACATGACGGTGGATGTGAAGACCGGCCGCGTCTTCTCCGCAATATTTGGAAATGACACAGTAGAGGTCCTCGACCTGCACCGCGCACGCGAAATCGCGGTGCTCCGCGGTGGGCTGGATGAACCCCAGGGCGTCACCTTTGTTCCAGATTCCGACCGCATCGTCGTTTCCAACAGCGTCGGCGGCAGATGCGCCATGTTCGACGGCACAAACTACACGCGCATTGGGGCGTCCTCCTTTGGAGATGATGCCGATCAGCTTCGCTATTCCGCATCCGCTCACCGCGTTTATGTAGGCTATGGAGATGGCTCAATCGGAATGATCGATACGCGAACCTGGGAACGCCTTCCGCAGAGTTTCCAGCTAGGTGCACATCCCGAGTCGTTTCAAGTTGACGATGCGGGGCACCGGATTTACGTCAATCTCGCATCGAAAGGCGAAATTGCCGTAATTCATCTGGACTCCAGCCACATTGAATATTGGAAGCTCATCGATGCCACGGAAAATTTCCCCATGGCGCTCGACATAGCGAACCACCGCATCTTCGTCGGTGCGCGTCGGCCTGCAAGGCTTTTGGTTCTGGATATGGACACTGGACGCCAGATCGCTAGCCTCCCCGGCGCGGCAGACACCGATGACATGTGGTATGACGCGACTCGCAGGCGCATTTACGTGCCTAGCGGCGAGGGTTTTATCTTTGTTTACCAGCAGATTGACGCGGATCACTACGACCGCATTGCGAAGATTCCCAGCGCTATCGGCGCGCGCACCAGCGCTTACTTCGGCCAGGTGGGGAAGCACAATAGCTTATATCTGGCAGTTCCG
>JAJYBW010000357.1:0-306 GCA_021778815.1 Acidobacteriota bacterium
GAGTGTTGTGGGTAGCGGCTGCAATTCTCCGGATGAGAAGCGCGCCATCAACGATTGCAACATGGTCGCGATGAGTTGTGGTTCCTGCAAAGCGATTTCGCCGAGATCGAACGGAAGATAGCGAATCTGCTTTCCCAGCGCCGCCACCTCTTCAGGAGTCCACAAATCGCGTTTTCCCACTTCAAGAAAGCACCCGCCTTTGGCAACGGTGTCCAGGCTGGCTCGAATAAATTCGCCCGCGAGAGAATTCAACACTACGTCGACGCCCTCTCCGTTTGTTGCCTGCAGCAGTTCATCGCAGAACTC
>JAJYBW010000357.1:316-3837 GCA_021778815.1 Acidobacteriota bacterium
GATCTGCAGAACTCGAGTGAGCGTGAGTCGAAAACATGCTGCACGCCCAGCTGTCGCAGATAGGCACGCTTTTCCGGGCTGCCGGCAGTGGCAAACACCTGCGCACCCGCTCGAATCGCCAATTGCACGGCGGCCAGGCCGAGCCCTCCAGCCGCAGCATGAATCAAAATGCGTTGCCCGGCCCCCAGGTGAGCGAGGTGATGCAGTCCATACTCCGCGGTCAAAAACGAGACAGGAATTGCAGCCGCTTCCGTGAACGTCATGGCGGAAGGCTTGCCGACGATGAAATCCGCAGGAACATTGACGAAAGATTGCAAGCTGGCCGGAGCGAAGGCGAGCACATCGTCCCCGACTTTCCAGTCGCGCACTTTGGCACCAACGCGCACAATGGTCCCGGAACATTCCGCACCCGGTATCGGCGATCGCGCGGGAAGCATGCCAAGAGCAGTCAGGACATCGCGGAAATTCAAACCGGAGGCGCGCACTCGAATTTCAACTTCATTCGCGGATGGCTCGGTTCGTGTGGCGGATTCAAGGCGCAGATCCTCCAGTCGACCGGACTGATCCAGATGGAGTTGTTCCGCCGTTTCCGATTGCGGAACACGCTTGATCAGTCGCGCGATGTAGCGGTTTCCATTTCGGTAAGCGACCATTGGTTCCGGTCCACCCGCTGCGATCTCGTCGGCCATCTTTTGTGCGATTTCTGTTTCCGCTGCAACTGTGCCACGGTCCTGTCCCACATCCAGCAGTACTGGTGCGGATTCGGGATGCTCCAGCATCAGGGTGCGGGCCAATCCCCATAGCGGCGCCTGCGAAATCGATATGTCCTCCAACGGCGTAACGGCGACGGTGGACGATGCAACGATCCAGAGCCTTGGAGCGAAAGCAGCTTGCGAAGCCTGCAGAGAACGGACAAAATCCAGAACAAACTCGACCGCCGGCTGCTCCGGATGCGCCCATTGTGAAACTACCGCATCATCGGCGGATGCGCGCGCGTCATAGACAACGCCTGTCCACGGATGCCGAGTGAGAACCGGTAGGTCGATGGCCATCGCACCGGCGACTTCGCACATTGCACCCTGTTGCCTGAGTTGATTTGCAAGGAGAGTGCAGTCACCATCGCGCGATTCAATCAACAACCAGTGTTCGCCCGTTTTGGAATTGACTTCCGCAGATGTGCTTTTCAATGGAACAGGACGCCAGGCCAGTTGATAAGTGGAAGCGGGTGCCGTAGAAATCGCCTGCTGGAGGCGCGCGGCGCTGGTGCGCTTTGCTTGTAACCCTGTCAGGCGAGCAACGAGTGCGCCTGTTGCGTCCATCACTGCGATATTCGCTGAAAATGTTTCTTCGCTGGATGCCACAATTTTTGTGTGGACCCATAGTTCCGTGATGCCCGACTGGCTCAGCTGAAAACTATCGACGCTGATCGGCAGAAACAGCTCGCTCCCCGACTTCATTCGGGCGACGGCCACGGTTTGCAAACAACCATCGAGCAGGGTGGGGTGAATTCCGTATTGTGAAGCTTGATGGAGGAGATCGTCCGACAAGCGCAGGCGAGCCAACGATTCACCCTCTCCGGACCACGCTGCATGAATGGTGCGGAAGGCCCTGCCGTAATGAAGACCGGAATTTTGCAGCGCTCGGTAGATATCGTCGCAGGGCATTTCTTTGTGACAGCGCGCTTGCCGTTTGGTCAGGTCTTCGGAAATCGCCTCCGCCTGCTTGGGTTCAATAGAGCCGTTTGCGTGCGCGGTCCAGGCAGTGCCGGTGGTGCTGGCCATCTCAATCGTGTGATCGTCGACCCGCACCTGCAACACACGGCGATTGGGTGAGAGAAAGAGTGGCTCGCGCACTACGAAATCTCGAATCGAATATTCTCCCTGCGGAGCCAGATGCCGAACCGCGGCGGACGCGACTTCAAGGAACGCCGCGAAGGGAAGAATGGCGCGATCGCCCAGACTATGCTCCGCCAGATAAGGGGCTCCGACGGTGTTGAGGTCCGACTCAAAAAGCTGGCCCTGAATGAATGCAGTATCAATTCTTCCCCCAAGAAGCGGATGGACTGTTTTCGCAGCCGGAACTAGCGCGGGAAGGTCTTTGCTGCCTCCTTCGACGGCAGAAGCTTCGCTAATCCAGAATCTTTCTCGCTGCCACGCATAGGCTGGCAGCGGAATGGTGCGACCCTCGACGGCTTTCTGCTGCCGCAGCACGGGAGCTTCTTCCACAATCACGTGGCCGTTTGTGCCTCCCAGACCGAAGGAACTAATGCCGGCGACGCGCGGATTTTCGCTGCGCGGCCATGGCATGTTCTCTGCGGGGATTTCGAGTCGCGTTCCCGACAAGGAGATTTCCGGATTCAGCCGATGAAAGTGAAGATTTCTGGGGATCTCGCATTGCTCGAGACAGAGCACGGTCTTTATGATCCCGGCCATTCCCGCGGCGGCCTCAAGGTGACCAAGATTCGTTTTGACGGCTCCTAAAATACAGCTCGATGATCCTGCATTCGGTTGGCCGTACACGGATCGGATTGCCTCAATTTCAATGGGGTCGCCGAGGGCTGTGCCAGTGCCGTGGGTTTCGATATAGCTGATATCGGCAGGCTCAAGCATCGCGTTGGTCAGGGCTGCGTAGAGAACCGCTTCCTGCGCCAGTCCATTGGGCGCGGTCAGAACCGTGGTTTTGCCGTCGTGATTCACCGCTGTGCCACGAATTACCGCACGCACGCGATCACCATCCTGCAGGGCGTCGGATAGGCGCTTCAGGACAATCGCGCCACTCCCTTCTCCCGGTACAAACCCGTCAGCGCCGGCGTCGAATGTCTTGCATTTTCCATCACTCGCCAGCATTCCCCACTTGGAAAACACCACCACTTCATCCGAGAGCAACTTCAAGCTGCTGGCTCCGACAATCGCCAGGCTGCACTCGCGGTTGCGCAAGCTTTGGCACGCCAGGTGAGTGGCGACCAGCGAGGAGGAGCAGGCGGTATCGACAGCCAGGCTCGGTCCTTTCAGATTCAGCAGAAAGGAGAGCCGCCCGGCCGCAACGCTGTGCGCGCTGCCGATACCTCCGTGCGCCGTCAGCGCGGAGGTGTTGCGGAAATGGAGTCTGGCGTAGTCATTGTTGTAAATCGCGATGAACGCGCCTGCATCGGTTCCTGCCAGACTGAGCGGATCGATGCCTGCATCCCAGAGTCCCTCCCACGCAACCTCCAACAACAATCGGTGCTGGGGATCCATCAACTGGGCTTCGCGTGGTGAAATTCCAAAGAATGCGGCATCGAACTGGTCGACATTCGATACGTAGCCACCGCGTCGTAGCTGCTGCGGAAGCGAAGCACTGTCTTTCCATCGGCCGGCGGGAACTTCGCCGATGCCATCGCGCCCTTCTTTCATGGCCGTCCAAAATTGTTGCGGAGAGTGGATGTCGCCGGGAAAGCGGCATCCTATTCCGATGATGGCGATTGGATCGGACGCAATCAGACGCAGATCTTCCTTCTCGGCCCGAAGCCGCCGAACTGCAAG
>JAJYBW010000013.1 GCA_021778815.1 Acidobacteriota bacterium
CAACGGAAGCGAGTTCACCAGTCAAGCGATGGATCTGTGGGCCTATCAAAATAGAATGACGATAGACTTCTCGCGTCCGGGCAAGCCGACCGACAATGCCTTCGTGGAATCGTTCAACGGAACCTTCCGCGCCGAGTGTCTGAATGCCCACTGGTTCGGCACTCTGGCCGAGGCAAAACGGCGGATCGAGGCCTGGCGCCAGCAATACAATGAGAGTCGCCCTCACCGATCTCTCGGAGAAAGGACGCCGAGCGAATTCGCCAATCAGTTCGCGGCTAGCCGCGAACTGATTGCAACCTGAACCAGCCGAAGACTAACTCTAGGCTTGGTACAAGAAAACTGGTCCGATCAGCCCCAACGCTTCAGACTGAATCCAACCAATCAAACTCCTGGATCAAGCATCTAGGTCACGCATAAGCCACGGGAATCCAGCCTCGTAGCGCAGATTTTCCTCGCCGCGGAGCCTCAGTGCCGAGAAATTCAACCGGGCCACGCTGAATAGGATCGGCTGTAGCCAGGATTTTTTGGCGGACTCGACAGTGTCCACTTGGACCCGATGGACACTGTCGCACGTATGCAGCTTCAAAAGCAGGGTTTGCGACCAATGACTTGTAGAATCAAGCCAATACGCTCAGGTTCACCACCGACTAATGGTCACGTCATCCAAGTACACAGTGATCGTTCCCTTGGATCCCTTGCCATCGACCTGTAAGTTGGTCAAAAGCACCGGGGCCCACCCCAGTGCGAAAACGGACGGGACGGTGGCGTTGATAGTCTGCTTGGCACCATCCAACCAGACAGCTTGATAGGTGACCGAACCCGTGTCATTGCGCGAATATTCGACCTGTACATGGTGCCATGTATTCCTTTTCCAGCTGCTCAACTTGCATGGCGCTTTTGACCGTATCCACGTGTCTTTAGGCTTGGTTGGCGTACCCTTATTCGCGGTGTAGTCCCACGTGTTGTTATAGCCATCGCACTCGAACCCGTAGATTACAGTCCGACCATCCGACATAACCTGATTCATATCCATTTCAAGGTTGGCCAAGTTTGTAGCCGAACTGGGGAGGTATACCCATGCGTCGTACACAAAGTTGGTGGACGACATATCCTCTCCAAAGCTGTCCCAATAACGTTCACCGCCTGCATTCGAGTAGCTGGTGACGGTCTCGCGTGCGCTGCCACCATGGGAAGGCGAGCCTACCACCCACATTTTCCCAGTCGACCAGCCGCCATTGCCGGGATCATTACCAAGTCTCCAGTTCTTCATCGTCTGGATGCTGCTGACCTTGATTGCACCTGAGGGAATGTATGGTCCACCGGAAGTGTAACTGCTGCTCCCGCTACTGGCTTTCACGTTGACCTTGATGTCGGTATCGCATCCCGCACCCTTATTGCCCCACGACTTGACATGCAGTGTGTGTGTGCCCGTAGCCGCCGTCACTTGCACGTCTATTGATTCGCCCTTAACTGTGGCCGCATCGGCGCCATTATCGATCGAGTACGCCATCGCACTTACTGGCTGAGAAGAGCAGCTTGGAGAACTGGCGGACAGGGTGAAAGGTGACTCGACTGTCGCACCGTTGATCGGACTATTGACGCCGGGGTTTGCGAACGCTGACGCTGTGAATACAAGAGGGATAAGTAAAGCGTAGAAGCAATTCTTCATGATGAAACTTCCTCGGCACGTGATTTTTCTCGTGCATGATGATTTCTCTGCGTATGGCTCCCACCGATGAATCGCGATAGTGAGAGTCGAGTACATTCGCTTGTATGATCGGAGGGTTGATCCGAACCCCGTATGCTATACATCGGAGAGTTACTCGACAACCTCTTGTGTGCGTCTCAAGCTGTGCAGTGACGCGCAACTCACATAGGTCAAATCTGATTGGGAAGAAAATCGAGGAAGATGGTATGTGGCTTTCTCACATCACTCCCGCGCTCAACATCACCAAATTGGAATTTGCCTCGGCGCATTGGCAGAAAATGTACAAAGTTTCTAGGTGAATAATACTCAATTCTTCGCGGTAAAAAAGGCTTTTTGAAAGAATTATGAAAAAAAGTGAGGTTCGAAGGCATCCTTTTCTGTGTCTGTGTAAAAACTGCTCGGATCTGAAAAAAATACGTCTGGCGACTGGATTAAATTACATGCCGAAGCGAGGAAATGGGCCGTACGACGACATCGCGCAGGACTGCCTGTCCGCTATATTCGTGATTCGTGAAACTGTCTGAGCGGGCGGCGCGGTTTTTCTTCGCGGTAGCCCGAGTAAACCCGCCAGATCCCAGCGAACGCATTTCCCCGAGTACGAAATATCTCTCTTTCTATTAGCGAACTGACTCGGAGGCGGCAGCATTTGGGCTCGATCTTTATGGAGCTAACTGATCGATCTGCCACGAAAAATATAGACATCTGGCCTGACGAAGTTATTTGAGGCGAGCGATCCGGAACAGAGTCATATTACTCTCGTTTATAGCTGCGTCCATCTTGTCAAGTCATCGAGTAAACCAACCGTACATAGCTTTTGCGCAGAAGGAAGTACGTCCCGTCGGATAAGTCATCTCCGATTCGATATAGATTGTAGGTGCACCTGGAATTCGGTAGATAAGAGCGGGTTTGTCATAGTTATCTTCGAGGGGCCAGGAGATCATCCGCCTATAGGCTGCATCTTCATCGTTTCTCGTATGGCAGACGAGCGATAGGTTAGGCGCAGAGGTTGTACACTTCAGCCTCAGAAATCCATTTCGAGCAAGATGTTAATTGATGTACTGGCGATCTCATCGCAGACTTGGCGCATGGCTGTGTGCGATTAGCGCGAGGATCGCCGGAAATTGAGGGCTTGTTTACGTAAGCTGATCAATTCCTAATGCGGATAAGTCTGGGGCAGTCATGGTTGTTGTCGGAGAGTGTCTGCCAGTCACCATGAAGGTTCGACCCCGCGTTGCAATGACAAAGCCAGGTAGTTAGTTCATAGCGCTTCGGCCTATCCATCCTGGCGTCATTCTGTATCTCGGCAGCATAGACGTTGCGCTTGGATGCGAAAGCCAGGAGAATTGCAAGTGGCGGTCTGTTTACAACGGCTGGCAAGGGGGCACTAACTTGCTTTCAATTGGCGCACTAAATCCAATTCCGCTGGATACTAGTTGGATCTCTCGTGCCCTGCAGCTGTCGGCAGAGGCAGGCTGGAACCAGACCGCCGATGACTGGAAAGTTTTCTTCGCGCATGGGAAGGTCCTTGGCATCACGCGTGACGATCGCCTTTTGGCAACTTCTGCCGTGCTCCCCTACGGCGGGGACTTCGCTTGGCTTTCCATGGTTCTGGTAACCGCTGAATGGCGTCGACGTGGCCTTGCCACGCGCGTTGTCGCTGCTTGTACCTCGGTGCTGCGCGAGTCCGGAAAAGCCGCTCTGCTGGATGCCGCGCCGGATGCCACCGAGATCTATGCAAAGTTAGGTTTCGTACCGCTATGCAGGATGGAGCGCTGGGAGGGCCGTGGTGGAGGAGTTGCAAATACTTCAGAGGCTGTCGATCTCGCGCTTGACCGTGCTGCTTTCGGCGCCGAAAGACGATTTCTGCTCGATGATTTTCTGGCGCGGCCCGGTAGTCTTGCGTTCCGATCGTTGGGTGGCTTCGCCCTGCTACGGCGGGGTTCTGTTGCGTCTCACGTCGGGCCCATCGTTGCCGATGCCGCGCAAGGTTCTGCTCTCACGACCGCGGCCATCGGCGCTGCATCTGGACGCGTCTATGTAGACGTGCTCGACGGTGGCCGCTGTTTAGTTCCGACGCTCTCTTCGCTCAGCTTCCTGCCGCAGCGGCGATTCACACGCATGGCGCTAGGCCTCTCCCATTTTCAGGGAGATCCGTCGCGGCTGCTTGCCGCTGCCGGGCCTGAATTCGGCTAATCGACACCGCAGAACTCTCTGCGTTCGCAACTGCCGGCCATGATTCTCACATCCACGCTTCCGGTTTCGCCGCCATCGCTTCTTCCAAGGTGATGCGACGCTTTTGCTTGTAGGAAAGGTTCGCCATATGGCATGCAACGGCTGATAAGTAGCCGATCTCGACCGTGCCATTCGGTTGTTTTCGATCGCGAATGCAAGCTATCCAATTTGCCATGTGGTTCACACCAGGATTTTTTCCTTGCAACGGCACGCCACTCGGATTGTTGATCTTTTCCGGGAAAAAGTTGATCGGTCCCGGAGCGTTCTCTTCGTCCCAGTTCGGATTGGCCGATTTGATATCGCCCGTCTCCATGGTGTTGGAACCGCTTACATGCGCGATCGTTCCTTTGTTGCCTAGAAAGTGCTCGCCCAGGCCGTATCGTTCATTGCTGAAGGTAGATTGCCATGCGACCAGCAAATCATTTGGGTATTCAAAGTTGACGCTGATCGTATCCGGCACCTGTCGGCCATCCTTCTCGGAATACACGCCGCCCATCATCGTGGCAGCCTTCGGCAATTGCAGATTCATTGCGGTGATGATCCATCCAATCTGGTGCACCATATTCTCTGTGATGTTGCCACCGGAAAATTCCCAGTAGAGACGCCAATTGATAAATTTGTAGCCGTCAAACGGAACCTTCGGCCGGCCGGAAAGAAACAGATCCCAGTTGACATGCGCCGGATTGCAGTCGCTCGGGACCGGGCGCACCCATTGTCCTTCGCCTTGCCGCGTGTTTCGGCTCATCCACGACTCGACCAGTGTGATTTTTCCCGGTAACCCTTCCTGAATCCACTTCTTCGCATCCGCCAATTCACCCGAACTCTCGTCCTGCATACCGATCTGCACAATCTGCCTGGAAGCTTTTGCGGCGGCCCGACACGCGGTCACCTCGGGAATATCCCACGCCATGGTCTTTTCGGAGTACAGATCCTTTCCTGAAGCCAGCGTCGCCAGAAAATACTTTGCGTGCAGATGCTGCGGTGTTGCTTGAATCACCGCATCAATGTCATTGCGGTCCAGCAAGCGCATCGGGTCATCATACGTGGCGACATTCGGAACAAAACTTTTCACTTGGTCGCGACGCCGAGAATATACGTCGGCCACCGCGACGCATTCCACATTCGGCTGTCGCAAGGCGCTCTTCAAGTCTTCTTGTCCGCGATCTCCCGCGCCGATAATTCCAATGCGAATGCGATCATTGGCGCCAATCACCCGGTTCGAGGCGAACAGTTGCTTGCCGGGAAAGGTCCCCAGGGCCGCAAACCCCAGGCCAACCTGCCCCATAAAGTCGCGACGATTGATTTTCCTCTGTTCTTCTTTCATTGGGAGTTTCTCCTTTGCAAAACGTATTTGCCCGTCGCACTCGTCCAGGCTTCTTAGCTCCGGATTATAATTTCTTTCGCACCAGCGCTCGCCACAATTACATATCTGCCGACGCAATGCTGTACGAGGCAGGAAAGACAACCTCACTCGAACTTCGTCCACGGGAGGCGCAATGCAGCACTCAATACCACGTCGAAAATTCTTGAAAACTGTAGGAATCGGCGCACTCGCCGGGACTGGGGTGAAATGGCTTGGCTCAACCGCGGAGGCGCAGCCACCTTCCGCGCCCAGCACCGAGGCATCAAAAATGCCGCGACTGTTCTCCGGCTGCTGCGCCTACTCGTATAATCACGCACTGCGAAAAGGGACCATGAATATGGAAGACTTCATCCACAAGGCGGTTGAGCTGCGCGTGGATGGAATCGATATGACGGCCTACTATCTGAAATCGACAGATCCAGAGTATCTCGATGGTCTTCGCCACCTGGCGTACAAAAATGCGATGCCCTTTTCCGGATCTGCCTGCGGCGTCAGCATGGTTCAGGCCGATCCGTCGAAACGCGCGCAGAGTTTGACGGAGATTAAGAAATGGGTGGATGTCACGGATCGCCTCGGAGCCTCTCATCTGCGCGTTTTCGCCGGCGAGTTGCCGCCTGGCGCTACACGGCAGCAAGGAGTCGATTGGACTGTGGAGACGATGAAGGCTGCGACCGATTACTCCGGCAAGAAGGGCATCATGCTGGGCTTGGAGGATCACAATGGTGTAACCCAGCGCGCCGACGTGTGTCTTGAAATTATGCATCGCGTGAATTCGCCCTACGCCGGCATCAACCTTGATGTGACCAACTTCATCCCTACGCCGACCCAGGATGTCTATGCGCAGATCGAGGCCTGCATTCCTTATGCGACCAATACGCATATTCGCGATCGGTTCGAATACAACCAGAGCCCGGTGGATCTGGATCGTGTCTGGAAGCTCTTTGCGCAGGCTGGTTTCAAGGGGTACATGTCGGCGGAATACGAAGGTCCCGACTCAGAAACGGGCGTGCCAAAGCTGGTGGCCCAGATCCGAACTCTTTGCCAGAAATACTCGACGGTTTAGGTCGTATCTGTTCTGGCAGCACGTGACTTGCGAAAGAATTTGCCGCAGAAGTGCCGGAAGATTTTGCCGGTTTCAATTCTTTTGCTCAAGTGGATGAAAGCCTCAAAATTGTTTTCCAAGGGGACAGATGGTCACTCGACGGGAATTTCTTGACACGGTTGCGATCGGCGCCGCTGGCCTGGCTGTTGGATCGACGGCAAAAAGCTATGCACGGATTCTAGGCGCTAATGATCGATTGAACTTTGCCGTGATCGGTCTGCATAGCCGCGCCTATGCGCATCTTTCGGCGCTCAAGGCAAACAGCAATGCCGTTCGCATTACGCATGTCTGCGATGTTGACAGTAATACCCTGAAAAAATTTGCGGACAGAGTGCAGCAGGAGATGGGATATCCCGCCGCGTCTGTGAAGGACTTCCGTGAAATTCTCGCGCAGAAAGATGTCGATGCGATTACGATTGCCGCGCCGGACCATTGGCATACTCCCATGGCCATCGCCGGTCTGCAGGCGGGGAAGAATGTCTACGTAGAAAAACCATGCAGCCACAATCCCGCGGAGGGCGCGCTGCTGGTCGAGGCTCAGCGCAAGTACGGCAAGCTGGTGCAGATGGGCACGCAGCAGCGTTCCTCGGATTACACCATCGAAATTGTCGACAAGATCCACAACGGCCTGATCGGCCGGCCGTACTATGCCAAGGCCTGGTACAGCAACACCAGGGGATCCATTGGCATCGGAAAAGTTGTACCCGTGCCGCCGCAATTGGATTGGGATTTGTGGCAGGGCCCTGCGCCGCGCCGCCCCTATAAAGACAATGTGCAACCGTACAACTGGCACTGGTTCAAAATCTACGGTACCGGTGAGGCGCTCAATAATGGTACGCATGAAGTCGACGTCTGCCGCTGGGCGCTCGGTGTCGATTATCCGCGGCGCGTGAGTTCCTCTGGCGGGAGATATCAATTCAAGGATGACTGGCAATTTTATGACACGCTGCTCACCAGCTTCGAATATCCGGACAAAATGATTGACTGGGAAGGGAAGAGCTGCCAGGGGATGAAGTTCTATCAGCGGGATCGCGGATCGACTATCATGGGCACCACGGGAACCGTGCTGATCGATCGCGGTGGGTATGAGATTTACGATCTCGACGGTAAAAAGACCAGCGAATTCAAGGTCGGCAAGGCAGCGTCGTCTTCTGATCTGGTCGGTCGTGATTCGATGACCGACGCGCATTTTGCCAACTTCATCGCAGGAATTCGGACTGGGGCAAAGCTTCATGCTCCTGTTTCCATTGGTAATATCGCCGTTACCATGTTGCAGCTTTCTAATATTGCGTGGGAAGTGCAGCGGGAACTGCATCTCGACACGGGGGACGGAAAAATTCAGAACGATCCACAGGCCATGAAAATGTGGGGAAGAGAGTACGAAAAGGGCTGGGCACCGCACATCTAATTGTTATTGTTTCGGTGCGGGCGCAACAAATGAGGACAGAATAAATTCTGTCCTCATTCGTTTTGAAGCTTCATTTCACGCCGATGCGGCAATTGCGACCCGCACTTAGGCGTGAAGTTTACGCATATACTCCGCGTCAATTTTCAGTTCCTCCATGACGGGCATGTTGTACTCTTCCTGCTCGACGAAGCAGTGCTGAATGTGTCCAGTCTGCGCGGCAGCTGCCAAAATCGGACGATAGTCGATGGACCCCTGCCCCAGCGCGGTTGCAGTTGGAGGATTTTCGATGGTCTGCGGCACCTTGAAGGGCTTGAAATCCTTAACGTGCAGCATGGAAATGCGGTTTCCGTAGCGATGTAGCAATTCGATCGGATTGCCACCGCCCACAGTGACCCATCCCAGATCCATCTCCATGGTCACGTACGCGGGATCCGTCAGCCGCATCAGTTCGTCGTACGGGACCACGCCATTCTCTTCGTGAAATTCCATGGTGTGGTTGTGATACCCGAATTTCAATCCTGCGGCGCTGATCTGTTTGCCAAACTTGTTGAACTCGCCTGCATTCCAACGCCACTCATCCAGAGTGAAGGTTGGGCCCTGGCCGCCGTGATGGCCGGGATAGGAACAAATAATGTATTGGCTGCCGATCACTTTCATGAATTCAACGATCTCATGGATGTGGCCGTTCAGAGCGTCGTAAGAATAGTGCGCGCTGACGCAGTGAAGGCCCGCTTTTTGCATGGCCTGCTTTACGTCGCTTGCGCTGTGATTGTAGAATCCCGCCGCTTCCACTTCGCGATAGCCAAGCTCGGCAATCTGTTTCAGTGTGCCTTCATAGTCTGTCGGGAGTTGATCGCGAACCGAGTACAGCTGAATCCCCAGCGGCAGGTTCAGGTATTTCGTCTTGTCTTCCGCATTCAATGCGGAGTTACGCAGCAAGGTTGAACCGTAAAGCAGCGCGGCAGTGCCGGTTTTCAAAAAGTCTCGTCTCGAGTTCATGGTCATGCGCCTCTTCTTTTTCTGTGTTTGATGTCGCGGACCAATTCCGCAGCTAGTTATTGCTTTTGCAGCGTACGAATATAAGAAACCAGGGCTTCAACCTGGGGTGGGCTCAGCCGGGACCCGAAGGCAGGCATGCTCTTCTTGCCTTTGCTGATCACGTTGGCCAGGTCGGCATCACTCATCTTCACTATTTCTGGACTATGAAGATTGGCAACTTTCAGGGCCTGCCCCGTTGGCGTCGAGCCCTTTCCATCGGCCCCGTGACACATCACGCAGTTGGATTGGAACAGTGTCGCTCCGTTGTTTTGCGCATGGGCTGCGGCAGACAGCAGGCAAGCTATTGCAACCGAAGAAAGCAATCGAGTCATGGATTTCACGGCATCTCCTTATGGATTGAGTTGGGAATCGTTGCGCGGGTGGTAGGCAGACCGCATTTTTCCCGCTTTCATTACTGCTCCAGCATATGACATGTGCTGCATTCAGTGCTCGCCTGCCTGGCGCGATGGCAGTTGACGCAGGTTGCCATGGAGATGTCGAACTCTTTGTAGAGACGAGTTCTCTGCGCAACCGCACCATGGCATTCCTCGCAGGTCGCGCCATGCTGCAGGTGGACCTTGTGGCTGAAGCTCACAAAAGAAGGCAATTCATAAATTCGTACCCAGGGAATGGTGCGATCTGTTTTGGCATACTCTGCCAGCTTCTGCACGCCCGCATTATCGGTGGCGATGGTCTGATGGCATTGCATGCAGAACGAGGCACGAGGAATCGACAATGTCTCTCCAGAACGCGATAGAGTATGGCAGTATTCGCACGCCATCTTCAGGGTCCCCGCGTGGTCTTTATGACTGAAGGGAACTGGCTGCACGGGCCCGCGCAACGGTTCAGCCTGTGATGACGAGGGGGTGCCTTGTTCCGTCGTATTGCTTGAACTGGCGGCCCTGTTTTGCGTTGATGAAATTGACGTGCCAGCCGAAGTTTGGGCAAAGGCCACCGCATCCGCAGGCGTGCTACTGGGTGACAAAGTCCACAAGGCAAACAACACCAGCAACGAAAGTAGGCGACAGGATTTCATCATCCAATGTTCCTTTGTTGCATCTGCTCGGCCGTGCGTTCAGCGGCCCGCATGGAAAGTGCCAGGATTGTCATCGTCGGATTTTGCCATCCAGTGCTGACAAAGCTGCTGCCGTCTACGACGAACAGGTTTTCGATGTCATGGCTCTGGTTCCACTTGTTCAGCACGCTCGTCTTCGGATCGTCGCCCATTCGGCACGTACCCAGTTCGTGAATGCTATAACCCGGAGGATTGGGCTCGTAGTTCTTTGAGAGCACTTCAAAGCCAGCGGCTTCTGCCATGGCTACGCCTGTATCCACGGCATCGCGCGACATGTTGAATTCGTTGTCGGTGTACTTTGTATCGATGTGCAGCACGGGAATATCCCACGCATCCACGACGCTCTTGTTGATGCTGACATGGTTCTCGTAATGGGAGAGAACCTGGCCCATCATGCTCATGTAAAAGCCGCTGCCGTAATAGCTGTCCAGCTTCGTTTGCAGTTCGGCTCCGTACGCCGCAAAGTTTCGTGCGCCCATCGCGCGGTCGCTGCTCCAAAGATTCAGCGCGTAGCCTCCAATGAAGTTCGGCGATTTTGTAGTGATGTTACGAAAGCGAGGAATCAGCCCATCGCCTCCCATCAAGTCCGGCGTCGCTTTGCCATCGCGCGCCTCTGGTACAGAACAAACGACTCCGGGACCATAGACGTTATCGATTAGGTAATGTCCGAGAACTCCGCTGGAGTTTGCCAACTTCGAATTCAGCAACAGGCGGGTGCTCTCCAAACAACCTGCAGCCAGAACGACAACCCTCGCTTTCACTGACATCTCGCGTCGCGAATGTCGGTCAACGAAGTTGGCGCCGTTGGCGAGCCCGGTATTCTTGTCCACGGTGATTTCGCGCACCACCACATTGGGCACAGCCGTCAACTTGCCGGTTGCAAAGGCATCCGGCAACAGCAGGTTGATGGAACTGGCCAGCCCGTCGCGGCCCATGGCGCTGCGTGCTTTGCAGACCGGAACATTCAGCTTTTTGCCGGCTGCAATGAATCGTTGCATCGACCCCGACCACGGTGAATCATCGACAACAAAATTGCCGTCCGGATATTGGGGCAGCCCATCCGGATGTCCGCTCACCCTGAAAATCTCTTCTACGCGAGAGTAGTAGGGAGCCAGGTCCGACAGATCGATGGGCCAGTTGGTTCCGAATCCATCGTGATCTTTGGCCTTGAATTCGTAGTCGCTAAGACGAAAGGATTGACGAGCCCAGAATAGCGATCGACCGCCGAACAGTCGCACCCGCACCCAGTTGTACGGTTCGTCCTGGTTGTAGGTGTACGGTACTTCTTTTTCGTCCACCCAGGTGTTGGCGTTGAACTCGTTGGCTTGAAAAACGTGCGGCAGCCGCCCCGGCATTTTGAAGCCGCGATAAGGCAGTTCATACGCAGGTTTCAGTTCGCGGTCTTTTTGATAATCGACGATCGGCCCTGCGTTCAACATCACGCAAGAGATGCCTTTTTCCGTCAGAATCTTGGCGACCATGCCCCCTGAATGACCTGAGCCAACGATGAGTACGTCAACAGTTTCCTCCGGCATGGGGAACACAACTCCTATGGCTTACACATACATTTGGATGTCGGGATCGATCGGCGACCAGTACCAGCCAATGCCGGGAGCGCGTTCGCCCGCGGAAGTTGCCGCGATACTCCAGGCTTGTGAGTTCATGGTGGCGGTTCGAATATCTTCGTGTGCCACATTGACGAAATGTGCAAACGGTTCCGTCGGCGGATGATCGACCATCCAGGTTCGCAGCCACGGCCGCAGCAGCGCATCTGCCTGTTCCGCGTTGACCTGTGCAAACGGAATGCTGAATTGCTTGTGTGACTCGGCGTTCAACCGGTCCAGGCCAGATCGATACATCGTCTGCCGTTCGACCGGCGATACGCTAATCAGAAAATCGATGAACTCCGGCGCGCATGCCTGCGTTGACCCTGGATATCCATTCATTGGAGGTAGCAAGATGTCGCCCAGCTTGCGCAACGTCGCCATATGTTCGGCGCGAAAATAATGTTGTTCAGTGGTCGCAATTTCATCCGGAATGGTGGCTGGGATCGCTGGACTCTGGAAGCCGAAGCTCCGCGGCTGTTCCACCTGTTTGGGCGCGGTTTCAGGCGTTGGAGGCGCGGCCGCCGACGAAGCGGATTGCGGTTCGGAGGTTTTCTCTATCGTAGTAGGAGGTGCGTTCTGCCCGAATATCGGCATGGCCGTGACGGGAACAGTCACGATTGCTTTGACAAAGTCTCGTCTACGCATCGCACTCAGACTAGCTTGACGCGAATGTGCGAGTCAATGGAACGATTCAATTCTGGCGTTTTGCAAATGTTTTTCTCGCGCGAGGGTCGGTGGCATCGCTAAATGCGGATGAAGATTTTGTTTCGGTACATCCAGTAAAGAATCAGCCAATACACAGCCAGGGTCAGCGATCCCAGAAATAGCGGCTCCAGCGCGGGTCCGAAGATGTTCAGCACTCGTTCTCCCAGGTTGATGCGGAAGCTGCTCTCTACAAATTCTTCAAACAAGTGCGCGATCAGATAGGCGGCAATTGAATTCATGCCGACAACCACCAAAGGGAATGCAAGTCGGAATTGTTTCTTTCGCTCGAGAATCCACGAGAACGCCGCCAGAAACAGAAAGCAAACTCCGCCACTGAAAAGCGTCCACGCCGGCGTCCAGATGCGCTTCACGATTGGGCAGACTCCCGTCACGTGAAGCAGAAGGCCGCCGCCGATCAAAGCAACCGCGGCGATCAGGAATTTGCGGAACGGAATCTCTGGGGCGCTTGCGATCAACCAGCGGCCTGCGGCCAGCCCCAGCAGCATTGTGCCCAGGGTGGGAATAAAACTCAGCGTCAAGTATCCGCCATCGTTAAAGACGAAGGGGCTGGTGCGCGGAAACAAATTGAGGAACCATACGTCGAAGGCCTGGCCAAGATTGCTGTTCTTATTCCAATGGGCCAATAAGCCGTGGAACAAATGTGGATACCAGTCGGCAGGAACACCGACAGACGCATACGGAAAATTCGGACCCGGAGCAGGATAGATGGCCCACGCCAGCCAATAGCCAAAGAGAATCACTCCCAGTGCAGTCCACTGCCAGCGCGGACGGACAAAGGTCAGGAGAAAGGCAAACGTATATCCCAAACCAATCTGGGTCAACGTGTCTTCAAACGTGAAGTAGGTGGAAGAACTGTGAGTCGATCGCAGAAAAATGCCAAGTGCGATGAGCAGAAAGCTGCGCCAGATGGTGTGGGCAAGCATATGTGGGAAGCTTTCGCCCCTGCGCCGGCGGCTGCGCAGCGAATAGGGCAGCGCCACTCCAACCAGAAACGTGAACGAAGGTTGGATGGTGTCGTGGAGACTTATCCCTACCCATTCGACGTGCGTCTGGTTGAATGCCAAAACATGCCAGAACAAGCTGTTTGGGAAGGCTCGCGCTATCTTTGCGAAGTGGAGAACCTCAGCCATCATCAGCAACATGACCAGACCACGGTAGGCGTCAACCGCGATATTGCGTTGCGGCAACGGTTTGACCGCCTGACTGGAATCACTCAAAGTCTTTGCCCTCCGCCAATCAATTTTCGATACTTCAAGATATCAGCTGGCAACGGCGGACCCCACCCGGCGGCAATTTTGGCGCGCATGCGCCATTACAGCAGCCTCGCATGATCACAAAATCCTTTGCCTGGGCGGATTGATATTAGGATGGGAAGGAACGAAGTCGTAAAGAATGCTGCGACTGAATGCCGCGCGAAGTTTTTTCCCGCCGCAGAGGCCGTCACACTGCACATCGAGCTTGGGGGGACCAATGAATCACAGCACTGCAACAATCAAGCCAAATTCAATGCGGATTCGGACTGCAGCTCTCACCGTAGTGTGTTTATTTGTCGTCTGCGCTTCGAGCCGATGGGCGCTCTCGCAGTGCGGTGGCTCGCATGCTGCGAAAGTTTCGGTCCAACATGACTTCGCCTCTGGCAGCCTGAAGGCCTGGGACATGCCATTCCCGGAAGACTGGGAGATTCTGCAACAGGGTGATGTCCACTACCTGCATATGAAGCGCAATCGCGAGCCGCTTGTGCCGAGACGTCCGATGCAGTTTGCCCGGCTCAAAGGTGTCAATGTGGGCAGCTTCACACTGAATGTCAACGTGCGTCGTGCCGGCGGCTCCATGATCGTCGTGTTCAATTACGTCGATACCCTGCACTTCTATTACGTCCATCTTTCCGAAAACCCCGGCACCCAGATCTCCGTCCACAACGGCATCTTTATTGTGAACGGCAAGCCGCGATATCGAATCGCCGGTTTGCAGGCCGCACCCGCTCTGCCGGATAAATCCTGGCACCACGTGCGTATCGTGCGCAACGTTGGCACCGGGTCTATCCAGGTCTTTATGGATCACGAGAAACAGCCAAGATTTTCTGCAGTGGACCACACGTTCAGCTGCGGTCAAGTTGGCCTGGGTTCATTTGATGAAACCGGAGACTTCACAGAATTCCAACTGAAATCAAGCGACGCTGAAGTCTCTTCGAACTTGAAGTAGAGCGCGCGCAGGGCGTTGCTCGGTCTACGCGAATCCATCCGGCTGATCGAGTGCGCCGATGTGGGCGTGCTCGTCGATAAACAGCCGACCTGCGTTGAGCGCTTTGCGGTCCAGTTCGAGAAGGTCCAGCTTCTTTACTTTGTCCTGCAACACGCTCCAGGCGGTTCCGGCCGCCAGGCATTCCGTCTCTTCCAGCAGCGCCCCCATCATCACAATGTTGGCGACCTTGGTGGATCCAAGTTTGTCGGCAATCTCAGACGCTGGAATCGCCACCACCTGCGCATGAGCAATGGAAATGTTTTCCGGCAGCTTGGCGCCGTTATAAAGGATCACGCCGCCGCGCACCACCTCGTGGGCAAACTTGCGAAGTGAGACTTCATTCATCGCCACCAGCACGTCAGGATGTGACACCAGGGGCGATCCGATCGGCTCGCGCGACAGACATACGTGGCAATGGGCGCTTCCGGACCGCATCTCCGGCCCGTAGGACGGAAGCCAGTTGACTTCCAATCCTTCCCGCATACCCATTTCGATCAGCAGCTGTCCGAGCAACAGCACTCCTTGCCCTCCCAGGCCGGCGATCTTGATCTTGACGTCCTCAAAGCGATGGTCGAATTCTGCCCGGTGGGTAGTGTCTCCGTCATTGCTGGTTGCGATTCCAAGTACCTCGGCAACAGAGCGCTGAGGCGGTTCGACTTCCTTCACAGCGAGCGCCTCGGGCGCGTGGTCACGAAAAACGCTTAGCGGAAAGGCGGGAATAATCTTGTCGGCAATCCATTGCCGAGCTGCGACGGGATCTTTGCCCCAGATGGTCGGGCAGGGCGACAGGATTTCAACGAACGAAAATCCGGCGCCATCGCGCTGAACTTCCAAAGCCTTGCGAATCGCGCGTCGCGCTTTCATAATATTTTTGCCGTCGGAAAGAGCCACCCGCTCGATGTAAATCGGCGCTTCCAGCGTGGCCAGAAGCTCCGCCATGTGCAGCGGGTAGCCTTCATTCGATGGCCTCCGGCCCCACGGAGAAGTCGTGCTCTTTTCTCCAATCATGGTGGTGGGCGCCATCTGGCCGCCGGTCATCCCGTAGATTCCGTTATTAACAAAAAAGACAGTGATCTTCTCGCCGCGATTCGCCGCATGCACAATTTCCGCCGTGCCGATGGCCGCCAGGTCGCCGTCTCCCTGGTAGGAAATCACCATGCGACCGGGGCAGGATCGCTTGATCGCCGACGCCGACGCCGGCGCTCGGCCATGCGCAACCTGCACGTTCCCCACGTCAAAGTAATAATAGGCAAACACCGAACAACCTACCGGACTCACGAAAATGGTGTTGTCCTGCTCGCCAAGATCCTGCAATGCCTCGGCGATCAGTTTATGAACCAGGCCATGGCCACAGCCCGGGCAATAATGGGTCTGCTTCTTGCCCTCTGCTTTGCGGCTGTATTCGTCATAAAACAAGGTCGATTTTGAATGAAGAATCTCATAGGCCTCGCCATTATTTGGCGGGTTCGCCGGCAATCGAGCGTCGGATTGCGTTTCGGTTACTGTCGTTGCAGCTATGGTGCTGATTCCGCTCTTGCTTTCCATGGTCCCGCCCCTTCCAGCCCAGTGCTGCCATTGTTGCGGAAGATCAAACTCTTACTGCCATTTGGGACAATACTTGCTCCTGCAGCTCTTTGACGGAAGGTACATTGCCGCCGCCGCGTCCATAGAACTCCACCGGCACGGTGCCATCGAGCGCCAGACGAACGTCTTCTACCATCTGCCCGTTACTCAGTTCCACCACCAGAACCTTCTCCACATTCGCGGCTGCTTCCACCAGTGCTTTCGAAGGGTAGGGCCACAGCGTAATGGGACGGAACAGGCCTGCCTTGACGCCCTGTTTGCGGAGTGCTTCGACAGTGGAATGCAGAATACGAGCCACAATTCCATATCCGACCAGAAGGATCTCTGCGTCTTCAATGTGGCAACTTTCGTATCGCGGCTCCGCTTCCTGCGCCCGCCGATATTTCGCTTCCATGTTGCGTTGGTGCTCCTCCAGTCCGTCGCTTTCCAGGAAAATGGAACTGATCAGGTTGCCGCGCGTCTCATGCGTACCCTTCACCGCCCACGGTTTCTCGGGCTGCAATATCTCGCGATATTCCAGGTCGAGCGGCTCCATCATCTGGCCAACAAATCCGTCCGCCAATATCACCGCAGGATTGCGATATTTGTCCGCCAGCTCAAATGCCAGGATGGTCAGGTCAGCCATCTCCTGCACCGATGAGGGAGCCAGCACCAGGTTGCGATAGTTACCGTGGCCGCCGCCTTTCACCATGGCGAAGTAGTCACTTTGCTCGGGCGCAATGTTTCCCAGGCCCGGACCGCCGCGCATGACATCCACAATCACGCATGGTAGTTCCGCGCCCGCCAGATATGAAATTCCCTCCTGCATCAGGCTCAATCCAGGTCCCGACGAGCCGGACATCACGCGCAGCCCGGTCGCTGCGGCTCCATAGACCATGTTGATCGCGGCGGTTTCGCTTTCAGCCTGCAGAAATGTTCCGCCTATCTGGGGGAAGTAGAGCGCCGCGGCCTCCGCAATTTCGCTGGCCGGTGTAATCGGATAGCCATAGTAGCCGCGGCAGCCGGCAAGGATCGCGCCCTTCACCAGCGCCACGTTTCCCTTACAAAGTTGGCGCATGCTCGCCCTCCTTCGCTGTCGGGGACTTCGCCTTCATGCGGTAAACCGTGATAGCCCCCGGCTCCGGGCAGCAGTAGAAGCAGATGCCGCACCCGGTGCAAATGTGCGCATTGCAGCGTGCGGGGTGAATTCCATTGGCGTTGAGTTCTGGCGCCAGCTCCAGGCACTGCGGCGGACAGGAGGCGACACACAGCCCACATCCCTTGCACTCTTCGGCATCAATGGTAACTTTCCCGCGTGGCTGGACTGCCATGCTTCACCTCGTCATAGCTGGGCGCTTGAATCCCCATGTCCCAGGCGTTGATTGCCACAATTCCTGCCCCGTTTGTGGCCGCGCACTCGCCGGTTCCATTAGAGGCTCAAGGGTTACGGATGGCCGTGTTCTGGCGCACCAACGCGCGTGACCTTTATCACATCAGGGGTCCCGATCCCTATTGACATGCCTCAACCTACAACGTTACGATTAGCTCGCCTTCACTGGCGCACGGATCAAACGCGGCCAGGTTCCCCTCTTGGTCCCAGTGATAGCCAACAAGTCCCAACAAGTTCCAATTGCACAATCGGGATTCGTCCAAGCGGCAAGTCGCTCCCCCTACGATTCACCGGATCCTACAAGGAGCACCGTCACTATGAAGAATTCTTCTTTTCTCCGTTACTGCCCAATTGTTGTATGCATGGCCTTGATTGTTCCGGCGTTGTCCGCCCAGACTTCGATTCAGCTTTTCGGTCCGGTGAACGTCCGCGCTTCCGTTGACGGTACGAGCTATGGGTCTCCGAATACGTTCAACAGCAACACGCTGAATCTGACATGCCCGGCTTCTCCGACGGCGGTGCTTTCTTCCGCCAACGGCGGCAATGTGCTGGTCGATAACAATATTCAAGTCAGCACCAGCGCGCCTTCCGTCACAGGTCCCACCAATGTCTGTACCGGTGGGACTTCGGATTCCACCTCGAATGGGACTTCGCAGAACTGCTTTACATCGGCCTATGAGGGCCCCGCAGGCAATGGACATCTGACGGGTGTCAACCCCGATACGCTGGTCAGCACCGGCGGCGTTCCGCCCATCGACATTCACAGCAGCCTTGTCGAGGGCTCGAATCAGATCACCGTCAGCGAGGTCGACGGCGGCGGATTCCTGGCCAGCTCCTCCATCTACCTGACAACCAACTGCACCCAGGGAGGCGTGACCGGTGGCGGTAACATCACCGGCAATCCCATTCCGCAGACGAATCCAACACCCCAGCAGCTGGCGCAGAACTTTGCCTTCAACA
>JAJYBW010000014.1 GCA_021778815.1 Acidobacteriota bacterium
GATGGCGTATTCCTCTCACTTTGCGCAGCAAGAGGGCTCACTGCAGTTCCAGCTGCGGCGACTGCGCCTGTGGCAGCGATTCTCGCGAGAAAGGATCGTCTTGAAAGCTCAGAGGAATTCATCTGGATTCTCCTAGATGATGCGTGCAAGAGCTCACTTTGAATTGAGCAAAACGAATTGTACGTGATGAGCCCTGACTCGGAGTCACAGATGGTTAGGCCCTAGACCTTCTTCAGGCTGGTTCTTGCCAAAATACTAACCGTCCATCTGGTCCAGTTTTCGCCAGGCCTATCAGAAGCACAAGCCTTAGGCAAATTGCACTCTAGCCAGATGTGAACTTGCGCAGGGCACCAAGCAGGCGATCGACCTCTTCCGGTGTGTTGTAATGCACCAGGCCAACGCGCAGCATTCCACCCTCCTGTTCGACTTTCAGGCGCTCAGACAGATTGAGTGCGTAGTAGTTACCGTCCCAGGTGAAGATACCGCGTTGAGCTAGAAATTCGGCAATCGCCTTCGGATGATGATCCCCGATGCGCAAAGAGAGAGTGGAACAGCGCTCCTTCAATCGGTTGGGGTCGGTGATTCCGTAGATTTGCAAGCCAGGGATTCTATGTAGGCCATCAATAAGACTCGAAACCAGGCGTCGCTCGTATGCGACTGTGGTGCGGTACGCAGCTTCAAGAGCTTCGCGGCGAGTCTTCGCAGTATGATCACTGCGACGGCCAACGTCTGCAATGTATTCGACTGCCGCTCTGACTCCAGCGATCAGCTCGTGTGCAAGAGTTCCGGTCTCCCAGCGATCTGGATTTTCATCAAGGGACGGACGCACCTTGTAGGGCCGAAAGCGCTCGAGATGCTCGCGCTTGCCAAAGAGCGTACCCATGTGAGGTCCGAAGAACTTGTACGGCGAGCAGACCAGGAAATCACAATCAAGTTCTTTGACATCGAGGAGACCATGAGGAGCGTAGTGCACGGCATCGATATATGTCATGGCGCTTGCAGCATGGGCCAGGCGGACGATTTCTCTAACCGGGTTAATGGTTCCAACAGCATTGGAGGCATAGCCAACGGCAACCAGCCGCGTGCGATCACTCAATTTCGCCTTCAGGTCCTCGAGGTCGAGAGTGCAGTCTTCCTCCCGGATATCAACTACACGGATTGTCACTCCCTTTTCTTCAAGAGCCTTCCAGGGCGAGAAATTGGCATCGTGATCCAGTGTAGTGAGGAGGATTTCATCGCCCGGCCCAAACTCCCTGCCAATGGCTCGCGAAAGCGCAAAGGTGAGAGTCGTCATGTTCTGACCGAAGACAACCTCATCGGAGCTGCAATTGAAGAAATCGGCCAGCGCTTCACGCGTGTCAGCAATCATCTCGTCGCTGTGACGACTTGTGTCAAACACGCCACCATGATTGGCGTTGCAGTGGGTGAGGTAGTTCTGAATTGCCATGATGACCGGAGTGGGAACCTGGGTACCCGCAGGACCATCCAGAAACGCTGCCGTCTGTCCGTTGACCTGCATTTCGAGAGATGGAAATTGAGAACGTACCCATGCCACATCCAGCAAGCTGTCTGTATTCAATTCCGCAGTGCTCACGGCCAATCCCTCCAAGTACACGAGGAAGTGTACATTGTGCCCTCTGCAGTACCAGCGCCCTTCACTCCTGTGACAAAAGCCGTTGATTTTTCAGCGGCTTATCTTGATCCTCTGGACTGTCTTGGATGTCTTTGAATCAGGCACGATTGGATTCGTAGCGAATTATAAGTCGCTTATTTACTATATTTTGTAAGATTTCATAATCCGGATACCTCCGAATACACCCCCAAAAGACTTGGCTTCCCATAGACGCGCTTGGACGAAGAAAGACAATGGCCAGCAATCTTCAGTGGATCGGCGAGGAAATTCATACGGGAACCCGGGCTCTGCCGCAAATAGTTCGCGTTTGCAGCAGCAACTTCGATCTGACGGAGCCAATTCACAACCTGATCAGGCTGGCGCTTTTTTCCCCGGTCCCATACGCTCTCCTTGTTCGGTCTCTCTCATTCACACTGACATAATTCAAGCCGGTTTCCTCACGGCTGCGCTACACGAACAATCTCACTAGCACAAATTGCCGGGCAGGCCAGCGAAAGTCAGCGTACGGAGGCGTTATTAACCCCTTTACGAGTTTTTCAGTCGCGCGGCCTAACCCACAGACATGACTGATCTTCTGCGCCCCGTCACTGTGCAGGCCCCCGCAATTAACCGTTTCAAGCTTGTTTTACGTCCTCGGTCCTCTTTAGTGTCACACGCGTTTCAGTTTATCCATCGCATCGCTTACTTTTTCGGGAGAAGAGATGCGGACGCGTGTGCTTGGATCTTGGAATCTCACTGGAGGCAGACCATGAGGAATCGGATTGAATATCGTACTGGTTGGAGATGGCGGTTCTTGGTCGTCGCTCTTGGCGCACTGCTGTTACCATGCCTAAACTGGGCACAAGTCACAACCGTAGATGTAGTTGGTACGGTAACAGATACTACGGGGGCTATTGTTCCCAATGCCAAGGTCACGCTCACTAATCTCGATACAAAGCAAACGAGAAACACGAACTCCAGTGGTTCCGGAGACTATGCCGTCACACTGCTTCCTCCGGGACGTTACAAAATCCAAATCTCGGCTTCAGGATTCAAGAACTTCGAGGTCTCGAGCATTTCGCTGCTCGCAGGAGACCGTGTCCGCGTCAATGGGTCAATGCAGGTCGGTACAACGAGTGAGACCGTTACGGTAGAGGGAACAGCTCCAGCTCTTCAGACGGACAACTCCACAATGATTACTGGCCTCGAAGAGAGATCGGTACAGGATCTCCCACTCAATGGTCGCAATTTCGTGAACCTTGCCCAAGTGCAGGCTGGCGTGAATGAGGGGCCACCCAACGGGTTGACAAGCGGCACTCGTCCTGATGACCGACGTGCAACCTCTTCGATGTCTGTGAACGGTCAATCCGACGTTATCAACGATGAACTTATAGACGGGACGGATAACAATGAGCGAATCATCGGAACGCTAGGTGTCCGCCCTTCGATTGAAGCGATCGCTGAAGTTCGAATTCAGACCAACAGCTACGCGGCAGAAGTTGGGCGGACGGCCGGTGGCGTGGTGAACATCATCACCAAGTCTGGAACAGATCAGTTTCATGGGTCGCTGTACGAATTTTTCAGGAATGACAAACTTAACGCAGTACCATTTCAGTTCGGAGCACACAACCCTAACCCGGAACTCCGTCAGAACCAATTCGGCGGAAGCATCGGGGGCCCAATCAAACGCGGAAAGGCTTTCTTCTTCGGAGACTACGAGGCTTTTCGCCTCATTCAGGGGACACCGCCGGCAGCACTAACTGTTCCAACTGCGTACGAAGTGGCCCATCCCGGTGACTTCACCGACGTGGGCGGACCTCTAATTACTTCACCAGATCCGATCGGACTAGCTTATTTCAAGCTCTTTCCAGCACCCAACGTCGGAACGAATCAATACGTGGGCAGTCAAAATCGCACACAATTCAGCAACACATTTGACGTCCGCCTGGACCATCAATTCAATCCCAACAATCTGCTGTATGGCCGATACACTTACAACAATGTCAACACATTTACGCCGGGGATCTTTCCAAGTGCCTCGTTTGCCGGTGTTGTCGTCCAACCAGGTGGCAATGCTTTCTCTTTTCCTGGACAAGCAAACCAGTTTGCCGGCAACTTCATGGCCGACTTTGTACATACCTTCAACAGCTCGCTCGTCATGGATTTGAAGGCAGCCTACACGCATATTAATAACCTATCCAATCCATTAAGCAACGGAACCAATCCAAATCAAGCTGCCGGTCAGCCCAATATTAATATTGATAAAGGCTCGAGCTCTCTTGCCCCCATCTCCGTTGTAGGTGTTTCGGGTCTCGGGAACGGTGGCCTCTTTATACCCCTACAAGACAAAGACAATTCCTATCAGCTTAATGGCAGTGTTTCTTACCTTCACGGCAAGCATTCGGCCAAGACTGGCGTCACGGCAATCTATCGTCAAGCAGCAAATGCGCAAAGCTCTGCTTCTGAAGGGAGCTGGACTTTTGCCAGCCTCCCTGCACTTGTACAAGGGACCTTTGCATCTGTAACGCGTTCGAATCTCCTTATCATTCCGCATTACAGAACATGGGAATGGGGATTCTTTGCGCAGGATGATTGGCATGTGGCAGGTCCATTGACCCTTAACCTAGGCATTCGCTACGACCTAATTACGCCCTATACAGAAATCAAGAATCAAATCTCGACTTTCAACCCAGTGACCGGCATGATTCAAGTCGCAGGTGTGAATGGAATTTCGAAGACCGCAGGAATTCAAACGGACTACTCAGACATCTCGCCGCGGGTCGGATTTGCTTATTCGCCAGGGCACAATACAGTGATACGTGGTGGGTTTGGAACCAGTTATTTCCCGAATAACTTTGGCGCAGCGGGAAGTCTAGAGAACCAACCGTTCAACTCTGCTTTTGGCCCTTGTTCGTCCAGTACCTGCCAGGTCGGCTATCAGAGTCTTGCTTCCGGTCTCCCATTGCCGACGCCGCAGTCGGCATCGAATCCCTCTGGCGCTATTACAGCTGCTGTCAATCCAAATTTCAAAAACAGCTATCTTGAAGGTTATAACCTTACGATCCAACATGACTTCTCGGGCAATGTCGCATCTGTGTCGTACGTGGGCATGCTTGGGCGCCATCTGCGGCAACAAATGCCGGATTTTGATGCGGCCCCTCCGAATACAGCCTCCAACCCAAATTCCCTGCGGCCATATTATGCCACTTTGCCGAATATCAAGCAGATTCAGTTGTTGAGTACGGGCGGCGCATCAAACTACAATTCGCTACAAGCTACGCTCGAGCGCAGGACAAAACACGGACTCACCATGAGCGCAAACTATACACTCGCGCGCGGCTTGGATAACACACCGGGAAACAGTGCGGGTGCAGGAACCGATTATGCTTCCATTCCAGGACTCTCGCATTCCATGGACTTTGGAAACAGCGATCTGGACGTGCGTGACAGAATCGTGTTTACCGGCAGCTATGATCTGCCTTTCGGTCAGCACGATTCCGGCCTCCGAGGTGGGTTGTTAGGGCATTGGCAGGTAAACATCCTCCAAGTATGGTCCACGGGTACTCCCTTCACCGTCACGAATGGCGGAGCCAATGTCTCGAATAATCGGCCGGGAACTGCCGGTACAGACAGTCCAAACATGATTGCGAGCCCCAAATTGTCCAAGCCTGGCGTGCGCGAGTTCTTCAACACCGCTGCATTTGCGCGGCAGGCAACCGGCACGCTTGGATTTCCTCTCGGATATTCTCCTGCCTTAATCAACCCAACGCCGGGTCCTGACTGGGAAAGAAGAAACCAGATTTATGGTCCGCATCAAAGGCATTTGGATGTGTCCCTCTTCAAGACCTTGCCCATTCACGATGCGATGGTACTTCAACTCCGTGCTGAAGGATTCAACATTGCAAACGTCACGAATTTCAACACTCCGAACAATTCCTTCGTGACTACGGCAACGGCACCGACAAAGCAGACAAACCCAACCTTTGGTCAACTCACTTCGACGATGCCAAGTTACAATCCACGACTGGTCCAGTTTGCGGCCAAGCTGATCTTCTAACCGGCGTCGAGCGAAACCAAGGAGCAGATAGCAGTGGAGCAAACTTTCTGTAAATAGGGTGGAGCATGGAGATCGATGATTTTCGGTTGATCTCCAGCTCTTTCCAAGTGCTGAACTTGAACGGTGAAGTGCTGGAAAATGCGGAAACGGGGGGCAACTGATGGCATCAGAGTTGAATCGGCGCCATTTTCTTGGCATATCAGGCGCAACCATGATGACGGGAATGATTGGAAATGGAACGAGTGCGCCGTTCAGTCCCGGCGCGGGGCTGAGAGGAGGGGCGGACGCGTCTGCGGAAAAATCCTCCCTCGCGAAGCGTCCCAACATCATCCTTTTTATGCCGGACGAGATGAGAGCAGATAGTCTCGCCTGCTACGGAAACTCAACAACCAAGACACCGAACTTCGATCGTTTGGCCCATGAAGGCACACGCTTTTCCAATTGCCACGTGCAATTCCCGGTTTGCGGAGCGTCACGTTGCAGTCTGCTGACAGGTTGGCCAACAAGCGTACGTGGCCATCGAAGCCTCTACTATTTCCTGCGGCCAGAGGAGCCAAACCTGTTTCGCTATCTTCGTCAGGCCGGATATGACGTCTTCTGGTTCGGCAAGAATGACGCACTTGCAGCTCAATGCTTTGCGGACAGTGTCACGCGATGGCAGGACGTGAACTATGCCGCAGCCTTTCGGTCCTTCGGATCGATGCGCAGTGTAACGCCTGGTGTCATGTCGATGCTCTTTACCCCAGGTGGGGACCGGCGGGAGACTGGCGATTATGAACTCGTCTCGCGGGCAATCGAAGTGCTGGAACGCAAGGAGACAGATCGACCATTTTGTATCTTTTTACCATTATTGGAGCCGCATCCACCCTACACTGTGCCTCGAGATTTTTACGACCTGTATCCAGAATCCAGCATCTCTCCCTTGATTCCGCCCGGGCTTAAGAGAAAGCCATCGTTTCACGAAGGAATCCGCGAGATGTATGGTCTGACGAAGCTGGACGAGACAACCCTGCGCAAGATCAAGGCCGTCTATTACGGACAGGTCAGTTATAGCGACTGGTTACTGGGTGAATTGATGGAAGCGATGGAGCGGGCCGGAAGGGACAAGGATACGGCGATCTTTCTCCTATCTGATCATGGTGACTACACTGGAGATTTTGGCCTGGTGGAGAAGTGGCCAAGCGGTCTTGAAGACTGTCTTACCCATGTTCCACTGATTGGACGCGTACCCGGCGGCAAACGGGGAGTGGTCGCAGAGGACATGGTTGAGCTGTACGACGTCATGCAGACAGCGCTTGACCTGGCCGATACAACCGCACGCCATACTCATTTCGCGCGTAGTCTCGTCCCCCAGCTGAATGGCCAACTCGGGGATCCCAATCGAGCGGCATTCAGCGAAGGAGGATATAACGTCTATGAGCCGCAATGCTTTGAGCCGGAAGGGGCAGGAGGTGGACCCTACACAGGGAAGATCCGCCTTCAGAATGAGCGGCCAGAGACGGTGTCCCGAAGCGCGATGATCCGTACCCGGACGCACAAGCTGATCGTTCGTCCACAGGGCGAGGGGGAACTCTATCAATACTCCGATGATCCTCAGGAGCGAAGAAATCTCTATGGCGATGGAAGTGCCGCAGCGATTCAGGCAGAGCTGCAATCAAAATTACTCGATCACTTCGTCAACACAACCGGAATCGCGCCGTTTGACAAGGATTCGCGCGATTGTCCACCGTTTTACCCAACACGAATAAACATGACGCCGCCAAATTGGCAGGAGATGATCCTCGATAAATGATGGAGTGATTCGATTAAGAAAGGCTCGTCCGTACTGCAATTGGCCAGGCATTTACGCGCTTGCGGCGAGCTCAGCTGCATCATCGACATGCAAAAAGGAGCAGTCCAGCACAATTCAGCAGAATTGGACTTCAGTCGCTGGTTTCCGGATGTGAATTGGTGAGGCGGTCCAGCAATTTCACCAATAGTATGTGGCAAGCACGTGTGGAGGACCGTAATCGCCGCCGATCAATGGCGTTTCTATGATTACTTCCAGGTTCTTCTCTTCCCAATGTCGTGGCGCTCGATCCACAAAGTCTTTGAAATAGGCGGGGGTAGACAGGAAGTCTGCCCCTGCAGCAGTCCCTGCAGCTCCGAGCCCATCAATGATAACTGTGGGCTGTCCCGTTGTAGGATCATTAAATCGAGCTATGATCGCATAGGTCTTCGGCACCTTGCTCAACGGCAGATTAAAGTCCACTGTCCAAGCGACTCGTGACTGCTCGTTCCGATCGCGAATGCCATTCACGCCGGGAAGAATATTGAGGACGAGTTGATAGCGCAATAACTGCATCGCTTTCAGAGTCCATTGATTTGTGCTTCCGCCAACTAGAATGACAGGCTGACGCCTAAGGTCTGCCAAGGTGGCCGAGGCAGAATTCATGGTTACGACCTGCCTTTCGCCTTGGTCAAGCATTCTAGAAATTCGGTTCATCGCCTGCACGTCCCCGGCGCTGAATACATCGCCGCTCCTGGCGCTTGCAGCCAGCGCAGTAGTACCAGCAGGGCTCAGAAACTGCATCCCGTTGTCGACATTGCCTAGGCAAATGATTGGCGGATTATTTGCATTGAGGAATGGTTTCCAGAAAAGTTCAGTAGGGGTAGGGCGCGAATAAATATAAGCAAAGAGCGCAATTATCGTTGCCACCGAGGCTGCAAGTACGACGCCTCCGAAGATGAACTGGGCCTTGGAAGGGCGGCTGGGAGAGGGTGCGTCGAGCGCGCATTCTGGACTCAATATTGCCACCGCAACATCGTGAGGCCTCGTTGGTGCCGAGGGATAAGCGAACTCGGGAACATACGATCCTGGCTGCAGTTGAATCCTCAGTTCGTTGCAGTGCGCATTTTCAACGTAGTACTGCGCAAGTCGCTTCCGTACCTCGCCTGCGGCGACGCGAACAATCGAATCTGTCGCAAGGTCGTAGTCTGCTGGTCGATCGAAGACTTCAATTCCAAGGAAACGCTCTTTCAACTGGTCCGAATGACCGAGGAGGGTTTGTTCGACGATAAGCTTCAAAAACCGCGTGTAGCGCTTGCTGTTGCAGAAGGACGGGCTCGCAAGCACTCGTGCGAGTTGCTCCAAGATCAACTCGGGAGACATTGAGCCAGACAAATTTTGATTCGGCATCGATACACGCGATGAAGCCGTTGTAGCCATAAAACTGTATCCAGTTTCGGCCTGCAGTGTACTTTCGGACCCCGCACCTTAGCCAGACGGATTTCTCAGAAACAATATACTCTCGATTCGTGGGGAGTCCAGCGTCTAGTCACTCAGTCGGAGATCATACCCCCTTGAGGCTGGCTCGAGCTGTATCTCAATTTTGAATGCGGAAGACGTGTTGGTGGGTTCGCGCAATGGACTCACAACGCATTGGAGCGGGTCTCAGCGTGGGCACAAGTCAAATGCATCAAGGTGGGGGGCGATACCGAAACAAGTTCGAATCCAGCATGCGTGAAACCTGAAACCAGTGCTCACTGAGGTTTCACCTCTCGCACAGCGACGATGCGCACATCCTCAGGGACGGATTGCAGGCCCGCTACCTCGATTACGACTTCGAAGGAAGGCAATTCCTGAAGGGACGTGAACTTAATCGATTTAATCAACCCGCTACTTGTAGTGGATTGGTAATGAACTTTCCTGCGGCTTCGAGCGCAGACCAGGTACACCAAGGGACAGTAGTCGGGCGGAGAACAGAATCCGCACCCCGAAAGGGTACCGGTGAGGCAGTGAGCAGATGTGCCGGAACGAGATGGCGCAGTATAGTTCCGAACTCTATCGAAACAAACGAATCTCGGAAATGCTACCGCGGCATTTTGTTCTCAATAGACCTGTTCTGCTACCACCCGGGGCACGCTCACGCGTCCGTTGACGACGGTGGTCTCCAGAACGATCTGAATGTCACGGTTTTCCCATCCCTTCGGTGCCTGCTTGCTGAATTCTGAAAAGTAGTTGGGATCAGAGACAAATTCGCTGGCTGCCGCGGTTCCATAGGGTCCCAGCCCGCAGAGGATGAGCACCGGCTCGCCCGTCAGCGGATCGTTCATGCGTGTCACCAGGGAGTAGTCCCGGGTGATCGAGCTCAGCGGTGCTTCCAAAGCGACACTCCAAGTCTTCAAGGCTGGGTTCTTTTCATCGGTAAGTGTCCCATCCGTTCCGTAGGGCTTGCTCGGCGTACTCAGCAATCGGAACCTCATGCCTGCCAATATCCTCTGCGTCCACGGATTATTCATCCCGCCGATGAAGATCACGGGTTGCTGGCGAAGGTCATTCAGCTCGGTTCGGTCGGCAAACCGCAGCGTAGTTCGTTTCCCTCTGGAACCGAGGATGATTCCAACGCGAAGAAGCGCGGCGCCCGCATTCGGGTTGAGAAGATTGTCGGCCGTCGGGTGAACTTCCAGAACTTTGTTCAAAGGAGGGGTCTCGAACATATAGTTGAGATCGCCCACGCAGACCGTGATCGAATTGCCTTCATTCATCAGAGGGGCCCAGAACGCGTCGAGCGAGCGCTGTGGCGAATGAGTCATGAAGGAACGGGCCGCAAAGAAGGCCCCGATTGCGACAAAAACGATTGCGCAACCGGTGACGACTGCAATCATTCTCATGGACAAGGCCGACACGGCACCCGCGTCATCCCGCTGCGCGTGATTGGCAGGCGGGGAAAGTGCTTCCTCCACGGCGTTTATCTGATCCTCAAATGCAGCCAGATCCTGCTTCTCTTTGTGTGCCGGGTTGGGCCAGTAAAAGACCGGCGCGTAGGTCCCCAGGGGAAGCTCCACGCGCAGCTCGCTCGCATGATCCGGTTCTGCGTAGTATTGAGCGATTCTCTTGCGGAGTTCAACGGCCGCGCCGCGGACGATCGCATCGGCAGCCAGATCATAGTCGGAAGGTCGACCGAAGACTTCGATTCCGATCAGCCTCTCTTTGAATTCGAAATGCCTTCCCGATAGAGCCCCTTCGACGACGAACCGCAAAAACTGCGTGTGACGCCTGCTGTGCTTGAAGGACGGACTGGCCAGAATCCGATCCAGTTGAGTCAGGATTTCCTCTTTACTGACTCCATCTGAGCCATGAACTGCCTCGCCAGTCTTCAGACCGGTCCCGTGGGCTGCGTTGGGCGGAAGGCTTTCGTCCTGAGTCAAATTCAACTTTGAAGTGGCCATGGGGAGCTCGTCGCTGTCGGTGCAGGAAAGCATATTCCTCGGAATAATCGATTGACAACCCGGCTCCATTCTTGGCCGTCAGCGGTGAAATCGCCGCGTTTCGGGCAGGTTCGGAACCTCTCTTGGGACCTTTGCTAATCCTCTGAAAACAATACGGCTGGAAGAAATGCGCAGGTGCTCTACCGTTCAGCACTTCCAAACAGTAAAAATCGTCTCTTACTCTTCTCGCGCCAACTGCGGATTCCCCGGATGGTCATTCTGCGGAGCCGCACCGCTGAGCAGCCAGACTCGACTAGACCCTTGAAGGCGCTCACTTCGCACACTGGAGGCTGTACATGAAAAAGACCTGGATTGCATCCATCGGCCTGTTCGCGCTGATGCTCACGGTGTCCGTGTCCATCATGGCCCAGAACACAACGGGGGACATCCTTGGGACGGTGACCGATTCCTCAGGGAACTCAGTAGCCGGCGCCGTGGTAACCGTGACGAACACCGCAACGAACGTGGCGAGAAACATGCCGTCATCGAGCAACGGGGATTATGTTTTTAACCTCTTGCAGCCCGGCACCTATCGCGTAGCCATTACGACCCCCGGATTCCAGGCATTCTCGGTGTCGGATATTCAACTGTCTGCGGGTGACCGGCGCCGTGTGGATGCCCGGCTGACCGTTGGGCAGGTGTCGCAAACGATCACGGTCGAGGCGGAGGCGTCGGCACTCCAGACAGATTCTTCAGTGGTCTCTTCCACGATTACGCAGAATGCCGTGCAGAACCTCCCGCTGAATGGTCGCAATTTCGTGAACCTGATCCAGGTGCAGCCGGGTATGAATCAGGGACCGCCCAACTCTCTGACCAACGGTGGAAGGCTGCTGGATCGACGGCAGACGGCGGCCTTTTCTGCCAATGGCCAGGGTGAAGGCCTGAACAACGCCATGATTGATGGCGCAGACAACAATACAAAAGGCACCCAGGACATCCCCGTTCGTCCCGCCCTGGATTCCATCGACGAGATGCACGTGCAGACGAATGACTACACTGCCGACGTGGGTAGATCGCCGGGCGCCGTCGTCGATGTCATCAGCAAATCGGGCACGAACCAGTTTCACGGCGACGCATTCGAATACATCCGCAACGACGCGCTCGATGGGACTTCTTATAGCTTCGGCGCGAAGCTTCCCAAGTCCAAGCTTCGCTGGAATCAGTTTGGTGGCAGCGTGGGTGGGCCGATTCAAAAGGACAAGATGTTCTTCTTCGGCGCGTATGAGGGGTATCGACTGAGAAGCACCAGCGCGCCGGTCATCAATACGGTTCCTACGCTCTATGAAGAACAGCATCCCGGCGACTTTTCCGATGTGGGCGGCCCCACGATCACGAGCCTCGATGCCGCGGGCCTTGCCTACTTCAAAATGTATCCGGCGCCGAATCAGGGAACAAACCAGTACTACAGGATTCCCGGAGAGTTGCAGAACAGCGACGATTTTGACCTGCGTGCGGACGCGCACATCGGTGCGAACGACACGCTGTTCGCCCGCTACATTTACAACCATGCCTACACGCAGCTGCCTTCCGGTTTCCCTCTTGTGTCGGTGGCGGGCGGTAAGCCATTCGATCCGACTGGCGATTACGCGACCGATCTTAACTACAATGCTATGCTCGGCTACACTCACATCTTCAGTCCAATTTTGCTTATGCATCTGGCCGCCAACTACACGCGTGCGGACAATGACGACATTGCGCTGGCCGGCGGAACCAGTCCGAACGCAGCAATGGGACAACCCAACGTGAACGTGCCGTCTGCCGACGCCACCATGCTCGCGAACATCGTCGTCGCGACGGGGACCGCGCTCGGCAACAGCCTCTTCATTCCCGTCAAACACCAGGAGAATGCATTTCAGTACTTTGGGTCGGTGATTTACACGCATGGGAGCCACAACCTGCAGTTTGGCGGAAGCCTGATGCGTCGTCAGGTACACACTGTCCAGAGCAGTTTTCCGGAAGGCCTCTTCGTATTTCTCAGCTACCCGCTGCTCTTGCAGGGGCAGTATCTGACGACGCAGCGCTCCATCGATCTGGTTCCGCCGAATTACCGCATTTGGGAGAACGGCGCCTACGCACAGGACAATTGGCGATTGACGCGGAAGGTCACTGTCAACCTGGGAGTCCGCTATGACCTTTACACGCCCTATGCAGAAAAACTCGGTCACATCTCGACATTTGACCCCTCGACCGGACAGCTTTTAGTGGCTGGACAAAACGGCGTAGGAAGTACTGCCGGCGTCCAGACGGACTACCAGGGATTTCAACCCCGGCTCGGCCTGGCATGGAGCCCCGGGGACGGATTCGTCATCCGCGGCGGCTACGGCATTGTCTTCTTCCCGGACAACACTGCATCTGTTGCCGATATGAAGAATCCACCGTTTACCTCCAGTCTTTCTACGTGCGGTGTGATGGCGATCTCGCCGGTAAAATGTCCTGCGCCGATGACTTCATTCGCGAAGGGCTTTGTAGCGCCCAACCCAACCCAGCCCACGGATCCGCTCTACACCATTCCCGATGCAACCGACCCCAACTTCAAGACCGCATGGGTCCATCAGGTCAACGCGACCGTCCAGAAGCAACTGGCAGGGAATGTGCTCACCGTCAGTTACATCGGGGAATTTGGCAGGGATCTGATCCAGACGCTGACCGACTTCAACGCTCCGCCACCAAACACGGCCTCCGGGGCTGCCTTCCAGAAGCTGCGCCCGTACTATTCCAAGGCTCCGAATCTCCAGGCGGTGCAACTTATCCAGAGCCACGGGACCTCGAAGTACAACGCACTGCAGGCATCATTTGAGCGCCGGCTCAGCAAGGGGCTGTCGTTCATGGTGAACTTCAACTACGATCAGAACCTCACCAATGCTATCTCGACGAGTACCGGCACTGCTGGCGGATTTGGGATTGTGCCCAGCGAGGTGAATACGCTGGATTGGGGTAATGCGGGAATTGCGGTTCCGGCGGGAGTGAACGGCACGATCACCTATGCGCTGCCATTTGGAAAGAATACTCACGGATTGGAAGGCGGCCTCATTCAGGGATGGCACGCGAACGTGATCGGAGCTTGGTCGACGAGCATCCCATTCACTGTCGTCAATGCCGCCAACGTGAGCAACACGGTGCCGGGCCTGGATGATCGCGTGGATGTGCTCGGATCTTCGAGCGTTTCGAACAAGTCGACTTCGGCGTTCTTCAACCCCGGTGCTTTTGCTTCGCAGGCCAAGGGCACGCTGGGCTCGGAGAAAATCAACCAGTACTATGGCCCGCACTATCGGGACATGGACTTTAGCCTGATGAAGACCTTTCCGATCTGGGAGCGCTTGAACATGGATTTCCAGGCGCAGGTCTTCAATTTATTCAACACTCCCAACTTCGCCAACCCGAACGCTACTCTGCCTGCGGTGACAGCGCCGGATACACCTGTTGTTACGCTCTCTAACATCAACGACACCAAAGTGAATCCGACTCACTTCGGCCAGGTTACCAGTATGCTCGCCAGTTACACGCCGAGGGTGTATCAGTTCGCGGTGACGTTTCGCTTCTGATTCATCTGGAGAAGAACTTCTATCCGTCTGATTCGTACCTTCCTGGGCGGCACGTTGGTAAGCCCGACACCGCCCACTTTTTCAACATGGAAGCAA
Organism: Acidobacteriota bacterium; assembly: GCA_021778815.1. Classification (GTDB taxonomy): domain Bacteria; phylum Acidobacteriota; class Terriglobia; order Terriglobales; family Acidobacteriaceae; genus JAKAAZ01. The sequence continues at coordinate 14,558 of JAJYBW010000014.1, forward strand.
GAGCCGCTCTTAACCCATGCAAGCGTCAACGGTGAAAACAGATGAGTATGAATGAAGAGAGCAAAAACATCAGCAGGCGAACTTTTCTTGCGGCCAGCGCCCTGGCTGTGCCCGCGGCTGCGAGCGCCCTTTCTGCATCTTCAGAGGTTGCGAGTTCCGGAGCTTTGGCTGCCCCAGCAATCAACAAAGGCAAGCGCAGGCGCAACGTCCTCTTCATCAGCACGGACGACATGTGCAATCGTCTGGGCTGCTATGGTGTGCCTGTAAAATCGCCGAACCTGGATCGCCTGGCGCAATCTGGCGTGCGCTTCGATCATCATTATTGCCAATTCCCTCTGTGTGGGCCTTCGCGCACTTCGCTGATGACCGGACTGGCGCCGGATACGACGCGATGTCTCGACCTCAACACCGATTTTCGAGATACGATTCCCCAGACAGTTACCCTTTCACAGCTCTTCCAAAAGAACGGCTACTTTACGGCGCGTTCCGGAAAGATCTACCACTACAACAATCCCAGCGAGATCGGAACTCCGGGGTTTGATGATAGGGCTAGCTGGCACCAGGTCTCCTATCCGGCGGGCTATGATCGCACACACGACGAGAGTCTGGTGACGTTTTACGCCGCGCAGGAGCGCATGTATGGCGGGAGGATGGTTCAGGACTACATGCGAATGCAAGCCCAGAGGGAGAAAGAGATGGAGGCGCATTGGCAGGACAGTGGCCCCAAGGCCCCGTGGCGTCACGGGGGCGGCGGTCCGGGCGGCATTCGGATTTCGCAGGATGGGTGTACGCCCCTGCTCCCGCTCAGCAAGAATGGCGATCTTGGAATCGCAATCGCCGGCCATCCTTCGGACGGCGACGACAAGATCATCACCGATTACCTAGTTGCAGAAGCAGCCATCTGCATGATGGATGAGCATAGAGACGAGCCCTGGTTTATTGGGGCGGGCTTCTTCCGTCCGCATGTTCCATTCATCGTGCCTTCCAAGTATTTCGATTTGTACCAGGTGGAAGACATTCAGGTCCCGCCGTTCAACTCTTCGGACCTGACGACAGCACCACGCATCGCCTATGACAGTATGGATCCCAACTATGGCATGACGCCGCAGCAGCATCGAGAGGCTGTGCGCGGCTATTATGCGGCCATCAGCTTCGTGGATGCGCAGGTGGGTCGACTTGTCGATGCGCTGGAGCGCCTCGATCTCGCCAAGGATACAACCATTGTTTTCTGGGCGGATCACGGATTCATGGTCGGAGAACACGGACAGTGGGAGAAAATGAAGCTCTTCGAGCCCTCGGCCAGGGTGCCGTTCATCATGGCGGGAGCAGGCGTCACTGCTGCGGGCAGACCGTGCAAGAGAACGTCGGAGCACCTGAACATCTATCCGACGCTGACTGAGTTATGCGACTTGCAGGGAGCACCTTCCAATCTGCAGGGACGCAGCCTGGTGCCACTGCTCCAGAATCCGGATGCGGCCTGGGACCATCCAGCGATCACGCAGGTCACACGGCGTAACCAATCGGGTGCGACGATGGGCTATTCCGTGCGCACAGAACGTTACCGCTACACGATGTGGAGCGGCGGTGCGGACGGCGAGGAGCTTTACGATTACGAAACAGATCCGCACGAGTTGAAGAATCTTGCGAGTGACTCGAGCCAGTCCGCGCTCAAGTCCAGGCTGCGTTCCAGGCTCGAAGAGATCGCGGGGGCCCGGGGGATGAAGCACTCGTTGGCCCACGCGTAGAGCGACGGGAAGCCGAGTCAAAAGTTTTGTCCGGAACGATGGCGGAACGGCTCAAGTACGGAAGATACGCGGAGAGATGGGGATGAGCTCTGGATTCAACAGGCGCGAATTTCTGGGGATGTCTGGCGCAACGATGATGACGGGGGTCTTGGGAAACGGCGCGGGTCAACCTCCGACACCCGACGTGACGAACTCGACTGATGCTGCTGTTGCCGGGCAGGATCTGAAGAAACGCCCGAACTTGATTCTGTTCATGCCGGACGAGATGCGGGCAGACAGCCTTGCCTGCTACGGAAATCCGGTGACAAAGACGCCGAACTTCGACCGCCTGGCCAAAGAAGGAACGCGCTTTGCAAACTGCCACGTGCAGTTCCCAGTGTGCGGGGCATCGCGTTGCAGCCTGCTGACAGGATGGCCGACCAGCGTCCGCGGTCATCGCAGCCTGCAATACTTTCTCCGCCCCGAGGAGCCAAACCTCTTCCGTTACCTGCGCCATGCCGGATACGACGTGTTTTGGTACGGCAAGAACGATGCGTTGGCGGCGCAAAGCTTCTATGGCAGCGTGACGGAGTGGCAGGACAGCGGATACGCGGGCATGATGAGTGCAATGCGAACGATGCGCGATCTTACCCCCGGCTCCACGTCGATGCTGTATTCGGCCTCTGGCGACCGGCGATCAACCTCCGATTACACCAATCTGCAGAGAGCTTTCAATATCCTGGACCGCAAAGAGACGGACCGGCCGTTCTGCATTTTCCTGCCGCTCCTCGAACCGCACCCGCCGTACACCATCCCAGAAGACTTCTTTAATATGTATTCCCCCTCCGACGTTCCGGCTCCAATTCCGCCGGGGCTGAAGCGCAAGCCGATGTACCACGAAGGCATTCGAAAATTCGACGCATTGGATCGACTTGATGAAACCACCTTCCGCAAGATCCGCGCCGTCTATTACGGGCAGGTGAGCTACAGCGACTGGTTAATGGGCGAACTGCTTGCCGAGTTGGAGAAGACAAGCCACGACAAAGATACGGCGGTCTTTCTACTTTCTGACCATGGTGACTACGCGGGCGATTATGGGCTGGTGGAGAAGTGGCCGAGCGGGCTGGAGGATTGTCTGACCCATGTTCCCCTTATCGGCCGAGCTCCCGGCGGCAAGGCGGGCACGGTGGCAGAAGACATGGTCGAGCTGTACGACGTGATGCAGACCGCGCTCGACCTCGCCGGCGCCCGTGCGCACCACACGCATTTTGCCCGGACCCTTGTGCCGCAGTTGAGCGGTGGCAAGGGCGATCCGAACCGGGCAGCTTTCAGCGAAGGTGGTTACAACATCTACGAACCGCAGTGTTTTCCGTCGGGCACTGGAGGCATGTACGCAGGCAAGCAGAAGCTACAGAACGAAGTGCCTGTCTCCGTGTCGCGCAGCGCGATGGTGCGTACACGGACACACAAGCTCATTATCCGGCCGCAGGACCAGAGCGAACTCTACTTTTACGGAAACGATCCTGAAGAGAGAAATAATCTCTTTGGCGAGAGCAGTGTCAGAGCGGTGCAGGCAGAGCTACAGATGAAGCTGCTGGATCATTTTCTTGAAACGAGCGGCGTAGCGCCCTTCGACAAGGATTCGCGCAACTGCCCGCCTTTCTATCCGAATCGGCCTGATCCAATTCCTGCCGACTGGCCGACAAAGATTCTCGACAAGGAATAACGGAGCGGTGATAGAAGTAAAGCACGCGCATTCGACGCTTGAAGGTGTTGCGTAGTGCATGAGCCTAAGGATCAATATGAGCAGCACCAACTTCCACGTTCTGGCTAAGCCGATCGGGCCGATCTGCAATCTCGACTGCAAGTACTGCTTCTACCTTGAGAAGGAGTCGCTCTATCCGCAGGTCTCAAAGTGGGCCATGCGCG
>JAJYBW010000358.1 GCA_021778815.1 Acidobacteriota bacterium
GTGGATTCGAGAGGCCAGTGCGGAACGCGATCGGGAAGAATTGAAACGGCTGTTGTACGTGGGTTGTACGCGGGCTCGAGCCGAGGTGCATCTGTTTGGCCAATGCCACGAAATAAAGAATGGACAACTGGGCCACGTGCGCAGGCAGACGTTGCTGCACACCGCGTGGCCAGTGGCGGAAGCGAATTTCACGCGGCACTGGCGCGGACAACAGGATCGAGATGGAAGCAGCGCAAAGATTGTAGCGATGCCGGCGCGGACGGAGATCCCCACCGAATGGCCGATGGGCGCCGCCGGACAAGTGGGGTCGATCGCGGCTGCGGAAGATTTCCCGGACTCGAATCGGGCGGTGCCTCTGGCGAATTTTCGGCGGCTGCGCTCGGATTGGAAGGCACCGGAGCGGCTTGCAGACATTCCAATGGCGGCAGCACCGGCCTGGCAGGAAGGAGTCGGTGATCCCGGCAGCGAGGAGAACGCGCCCGCATTTCAGCGACCCCAGGGTTCGTGGCGAGCGCGAGTGTTTGGTACCGTGCTGCACGCATTTATTGAACCGCTGGCCCACATCCTTGCGCAAAATGCGGAAGCGTCTGCGCAAACACGATCCATCGACGCATTGAGCCAACCGATTCGGTTGCAGTTGCTCAGCAGTGGTCATCCGCCAAATGAGGCAGCCAGGGATGCGACTCGCATTGTCGCCGCGCTGCGCAACGTTGCGGCGGATGAACACGGGCGGTGGATTCTGAGCGAGCATTCCTTTTCATTTCCAGCGCAACCTGCCGCTGTTCCCGGTCAAGGTTTCGAGGTTCCGATGACGGCGATTCATCGCAATGTTCTTCGATCTATCCGAGTCGATCGCATGTTTGTTTCCGGAGCGACTCCGACGAGTTCCGATACAGACACATTGTGGATTGTCGATTTCAAGACTGCTTCCCATGGAGCGGGACAGCTGGAGGAATTTCTGACGAAAGAACGCGAGCAATACGCCGAGCAGATGCAGTTATACGGCGATATCGCGCGCATCGTCTATCCGGGAACTCACAATGTGCGATTGGGTTTGTATTATCCGCTGCTGGCGCGTTTTGTCTGGTGGCCGTACGAGGCGGAAGTGTAAGCGGAGCGACCCTTCCGCCTCGGCTTATTTGTTCAGGTCGGATGGTTGGCCGCCCGCTCGATGGTCGAGTTAATCTCTGCACCCAGCAGCAGCATGAACCCGCTGGCATAAAACCAGGTGAGCAAGACTATGACAGCGCCGAACGATCCATACGTGCTGGCATAGGGATCGTAAAAGTGGAGATAAATGCGAAAACCCATCGATACGGTCAGCCAGCCGAAGATGCCGACGATGGCTCCCGGGGAAATCCACCGCCAGTGCCGCTCGTTGCCAGCCGGTCCCCACCGGTAGGTAATGGAAAAGACCAACGACATAAAAAACATGGCCGCCATAAACTTCCCAATTTTCCAAAGGGCCAGCAGGGCAGGGTTGAACATCAGATCGCTGCTAAGATACTTGGCCAGGTCATCGCCCAGGATGAGCAACAGCATGTCGCTGCATACCAAAACGAAGATGGCCATGGTGGAGAGCATGGCGATGGCTTTCGCCTTCCAGTAGGGGCGGCCTTCTTTCGCTCGGTAAATCGCATTCAGAATTGTTTGCGCTGAAGACATGCCGTAGGTAGCCGCCCACAGCGCTGCAATCGCGCCAAACACAATATGTCCGGTGTTGCTTTCGCGGGTCGTTTGGCTAAAGGCGGTTTCGACCGACGCAAAGGCCGCTGGGGGGATGACTTTTGCCAGGTACAACATCAGCTCAAGGTTCGCGCGTGCGCTGGTACTGGCAAACAGGCTGAACATTGCCGACAGCACGATCAGGGCTGGAAACATGGCGAAGAGGAAATAATATGCAAGCTCGGCCGACCGGTCGACGATTTCATCCTGCAGCAGCGAAGACCATACACGGCGCGTGAGGGCGCCCACGGAAAGACCGCCGAGAGATAAGGCGTCGGGTAGCCGTCCCTGACGGAAATCCCTCGATGCCGTTTTTGCTGTCTCCATGGTTTCGTCGGCAGGTGCGGTTGCATGGGATAGGAGCGATCACCCATAAGATGTATCAAAGTTGACAAAGGCTGGTCTTGGCGGCGTTTCTGTCCCGTATTGATTGTGACAGGGCACAAATTGGCTGCGAGTATTTCTGCGTGTGCAGACGCAGAGAACCGCCACCGAGGACACAGATTGCGTGGCCGTGCATGGCGAGGACAGTTTGGCGCGGCGGCAGGGGAGCGCAGGTCAGGCAGTCAAAATCGTAATGAAGCCATTTCAATTTCAGGCAAGCGAAGCGCAGAGGTGTAACGTAGTGGAGGACTATGCAGACGAAACTCCGCTGACCACCACACTATCCAAATTGACGATGCCGCCATTTGAGATTCTTACTCTGAGCTAGCGTCCACGGACAGAGTCAAATAGATGAACCTGAGTTGCAGGAGAGGACAACTGTGAACCAGTCTGGACAGATGACATGAAGACGGTATGGAAGGACAGAAGCGCACTCCATATCGGCAATGATCGGGTGGAAATGACGATGCTGACAGGCGGCGGACATATTGCGTCGTTCTCATTTACACCTGCAAGAGGGCGCACAACAGAAAATGTGATTTGGGAATCGCCCTGGACTACGGATGATCCGCTCACGCCCCAACATGTTGAGCTTGCAAAGCAATATGGGGGCACGCCGACGGGGAGCTTTCTCGCGTCTTATTCCGGACATTCGCTGTGCCTCGATTGCTTTGGACCTCCGTCGGACCTGGAAGCCACTCTTGGAGTCCCGCTGCACGGAGAGGCCGGAATCGCCAACTGGGTCTGTGAGAGTGACGGCCCGCTGGATGCGGGTCTGGCGTTGCGCGCGGAATTGCCGATCGCCGGCCTGCAGGCGCTGCGGAAAATCCAGATCACGCCCGGTGAATCCGTGGTGCGCGTGCAAGAGCAAGTTCGCAACCTTCGTGACACTCCGCGAGAAATTCAGTGGCAGCAACACGCGACCTTAGGCGAGCCTCTGGTGAACTCGGAGTCGTGCAGCATTGCCGCGTCGGTGGGCAAAGGCAGGACATGGCCGCTGGGCTACGATGGACCGTGCCTGCTGCCTTCGGATAAGCCGTTTGAGTGGCCGATTGTCGATACAGAGGCCCATGGACGGCGGGATTTGCGGCGTCCGTTTACGCCTCCGAACGGGGGGTTTGTGGTCGCGCTGCGGCAGAACCCTGCGAGAGAGATCGGATTTGTCTCCGCGTTGAACTGGGAATTGGGGCTGGTGTTTGGATACTGCTTTCGCTCGGCAGACTATCCCTGGCTGACGATATGGCATGAAAACCGCGCCAGAGATTACGCTCCGTGGAGCGGCAGGACGCGGGCGCTCGGACTGGAGTTTGGCCCCACGCCGCTACCCATGGGCAAAGAGGAAATGGCACGGCATCGCGCGAAATTCGACAGCCCAATCGATCGTGCGGTACCGCCCCATGGAAAGCTGAACGAGTCGTGGCTGATGTTTCTTGCCGAGGTGCCGAAGACGTGGCGAGAAGTTCAGGATGTCACGGTGAGCGAGGACAAGATTACGCTGAGTGAAGTCGGCGGCGCGCAGACAACAGTCGTCGCACGCGGCGCTCTCGCTTTTCTGCGCAGCGATAATCCTCCAGGCTTATTTAGCGAAGGATAGCAGCGCCGCAGCCAGCACCTGCCACTCGTCGGCG
>JAJYBW010000359.1 GCA_021778815.1 Acidobacteriota bacterium
CCTCCGCATTGCGCGCTTCCGTCGTCATCACTTTAATTGCGCTATTCTTTTTTGGCGCCGTCAAAGGACGTTTGACCGGTGGCGGCACCATGAAGTCCGCACTACAAACAGTATTGATTGGCGGCCTGGCTGCCGGCGCTGCATACACCCTGGCCCGGCTGCTCAGCGTGCATCCTAGCTTCTAGCGCATAGAGTCAGGAGATGATCGCGTGGGCGTTTTGGAAGTTACACCCCTGGAAGTAAGCTCTCCTTCGTTGGCGCATCGGTTTCAAGCGGTGCGGGATATGACAGATGCACTGGTACGCCCGTTGACAGCGGAAGACATGATGGTCCAGTCCTGTCCTGAAGCCAGCCCGGTCAAATGGCACCTGGCGCACACCACCTGGTTTTTCGAGACATTTGTCCTGCGTCCCTATTTGGCGGACTACAAGCCGTTTCATCCGGATTTTCTCTGGCTCTTCAACAGCTATTACAAATCTCTCGGCGGTCATCCGGAAAAGCAGCTGCGCGCTTCTTTTTCGCGGCCCGCGCTGCAGCAGATTGAGTCCTACCGCTCCCACGTCGAAAACGGTATCGCGCAATTGTTGGCCGCAGGTGCATCCACGGAGATACACGACCGCATCGAATTGGGAATGCACCACGAACAGCAGCACCAGGAGCTGATCGCGACCGACATCAAGCACGCTTTCTGGTCCAACCCTCTCCAGCCGGTCTATGCCGAGTCTCGCCCTGTACACAGCGATCCCGCTGAGCCGCACCACTGGCTGGACTTTGCTGGTGGCCTGGTTGAAATCGGCAATCGCGGCGATCGCTTCGGCTTTGACAACGAATTCTCCCGTCATCAGGTTTTTCTTCAGCCCTTTCGCCTCGCCTCCAGACCTGTAACCTGTGCGGAATATCTTCGCTTCATGGAAGACGGCGGCTATCGTCGTCCGGAATTCTGGCTTTCCGACGGCTGGGATACGATCCAGTCTCTGGGCTGGCAGGCACCTCTCTATTGGAAACAAGACGCCAGCGGCAGCTGGGAAGTCTTCACATTGCACGGTCAGGAATCGCTTGATGACCTGCGTTCGACGCCGGTCTGTCACCTCAGCTATTACGAGGCCGATGCCTACGCCCATTGGGCCGGTTGTCGACTGCCCACGGAATTTGAGTGGGAACACGCCGCGCACAACGTGTCAGTCACTGGAAATCTGCTCGACAACAGAAGCCTGCATCCGCAAGCGCTGCCCGGCGACACCAACCCGCACCAGCCCGCGCAACTCTTCGGCGATGTGTGGGAGTGGACGCGCAGCCCCTACGTTGCCTATCCCGCATACAAAGCTGCACCCGGCGCGCTCGGCGAATACAACGGAAAATTTATGTGCAATCAATTTGTTTTGCGCGGAGGATCGGTCGCCACCCCGGCCTCTCACATCCGCGCCACCTATCGAAACTTCTTCGCCCCCGCCACCCGCTGGCAATTCTCCGGCATCCGTCTGGCTGCGGATGGAGGAGCTGCGTGAACTTTTCTTCTCTCCTCGATGGCGTTCTAAGCCCATCAATCGCCTTACCCCCGAAAGAAAGCCTGGGAGTTGCCCGCGCCGCCATCGACGGCCTGTCCGCCAAACAAAAGTCTCTTCCCGCATGGCTGTTTTACGACGCCACCGGCTCTCTGCTTTTTGAGGAAATCACGCGCCTGCCCGAGTACTATCTAACCTCGCTGGAACAGTCGATTTTTTCTCGTCATTCAGCCGACATCGTGTCTGCAGCAGCCGGTTCGCTTGAACAGCCGCTCTGCGTGGTCGAACTCGGAGCGGGAAGCGCCAGCAAAACTCTCACCCTGCTACGCGCCGTCGCGGTTCGCCAGGGAGACACTTTATACCTTCCCGTGGACGTGTCAGAAGCTGCGCTGGAACTGGCTTCGAAGAATGTGAGTACGGCGTTACCTCAGATTGAAGTCCAACCCATTTGCTCTGAATTTACCCACGAAAAAGACCTGAATCTTCCGTCAAGTGGACGCAGGCTGGCGCTCTATATCGGCTCCAGCATTGGCAATTTCGACCCTGAAGAAGCGGTCGAGCTGTTGCGCTGGTTGCGCACCCAGTTGCAACCGGGGGATGCATTGCTGTTAGGCACCGACATGGCAAAAGACGTTGCGCCCCTGCTAGCCGCCTACAACGATCGCGCCGGCGTGACCGCAGAATTCAACAAGAACATTCTGGCTCGCCTGAATCGCGAACTGGAAGCGAATTTTGCGCTGGACGCGTTTGAACATCGCGCAATCTGGAATCCCTCTCAGAGCCGCATCGAAATGCACTTGGACAGCAAGTGCAATCAAATGGTCCATGTCGAATTACTGCATCGCAATTTTGGATTCAAACGCGGAGAATCCATCCATACAGAAAACAGCTATAAATTCAGCCCGGAACAAGTGGAAGAAATGCTGCAGAAAAGCGGCTTCGTTCTGGAGCAAAGCTGGTACGACGACAAACAATGGTTCGGCGCTCACCTCGCCCGCGTCGTCGATGCCGATGTCCTGCCCACCGACGAAGACGCCGCCGCGTAGCCAGCAAATCTGGGTGCCCCACGTCTCGCTTCTGAGACGTGGGTTCGCTTGACGCTGGCACGCTACGGCAGAAAGTTCTACTCGCCCGCGATGGTCATGCCTTCAATCACGATCGTAGGACACGCCACAGAACTTCGAAAAATCAGGTCGCTGCCAATGCTGGAAATGTTGTGCAGCATCTCCTTCAGATTGCCCGCAACGGTGATCTCTTCCACCGCATACGTCAGCTCTCCATTCTCAATCCACAGCCCCGAAGCCCCATGGGAATAATCTCCGGTCACAATATTGACTCCATGCCCAATCAGGTCCGTGACGTATAAACCATGGGAAATCGCAGCGATGATCTCCTCCGGCGTCTTCTCTCCCGGCTCAAGATAAAAATTTCCGCAACTGATTCCCGGCGCACCCGCCAGTCCGCGCGAAGCATTTCCGGTCGACTTCAGTCCCAGTTTCCGCGCCGTGTAGGTGTTCAGCAAATAGCTGCTCAGCACGCCCTTGTCGAGCACAATCTTGCGCCGCGTCGGCAATCCCTCGCCATCAAACGGCGCACTGCCAAATCCACCCCGCGTCGTGCCATCATCGATGATTGTCAGATTGCTTCCCGCGACCGTTTCGCCCAATTTTCCCGCTAAGAATGAGGAGCTGCGATACACCGCATTCCCATTGATCGCGCCCATGATTGCCCCCAGGATGGAGTTGGCCACCTCTGGCGCAAACACCAGCGGCACGCGCTGCGTGGGAACCTTTCTCGCTCCCAGTTTTCGCACTGTCCGCCGGGCCGCCTCTATTCCCACCGACTCCGGCGAATCCAGTAGCCCTAGCGAGCGCTGACTGGAATACCAATAATCGCGCTGCATCCCTCCATCGGGAGAGAGCGCAATCGGCTGTGCCGCAATCGAGCACGACGAGCGCTTGACCTCGCCAACAAACCCGCGCGAATTCGCCAATATTTTCCGCCCGGTCGCAGCATCGAAACTTCCACCGCCGGAATTTTGAATCCGCGCATCGGCAGCCATCGCCGCAGCTTCCGTGCGCCGCGCATATTCAATCCGCTCCGCCGCGGGCAGTGAATATACGTCGTCGTAATAAAGGTCGAGATCCTCCGTCAGCTTGCCGAATTCCTCCGGCTCCGGCAGTCCCGCAAAAGGATCTTCGGATGTCAC
>JAJYBW010000360.1 GCA_021778815.1 Acidobacteriota bacterium
GAACGGCGGCGGTGGCGGCCGCCACGTTGCTTTCGGCGATCCTGGTGACAGGCGTGCCGCTGGCGGAACAGAGAATTGTCATCTTTGGGTTTGGCACAGCAGGCATTGGCATCGCGAACATTTTGATGCAGTTGATGCTGGACGAAGGAATTTCGAAAGAGGCGGCCCGAAGCTGTTTCTACGCTGTCGATCGCTGCGGACTGATTACCGAGCATGGCAAGGATGTACGGCCGGAGCAATTGCCCTTTGCCCGTGCAGAGGAAGAAGTGCGAGCGTGGAAATCTTCCGGAGAAGATATTTCGTTGCTGGACGTGATGCGCCACGCCAGGCCTACAGTGCTGATCGGAGTTTCGGGGCAATGCGGGGCTTTCACCGAGGAGGCGGTGCGGGAAATGGCGAGACATACTCCTCGACCTATCTTGTTCGCGCTTTCAAATCCTACTTCTTGCTGCGAAGCGACCCCGCATGACCTGGTGAACTGGACCGAAGGACGAGCACTGATCGGGACGGGGAGTCCGTTCGAGCCGGTTGATTGCAACGGACAAAAGGTTACGATCGCGCAACCGAATAACTCGTATATTTTTCCCGGACTGGCTTTGGGGATCATCGCCTCGAAGGCTCGGCGCGTCACCGACACGATGATCATGGCGGCGGCCAAGGAATTGGCGCGACTGGTTCCCACCCACAATGACAAGAACGCGAATCTTCTGCCGCCGCTCTCTGAATCGCGTCATCTGAGCCGCTTGATTGCACGGGCCGTGGGGAAGCGTGCGCTGCAGGATGGCGAAGCGCAAATTGACGACGAAGAGATGCTGGAGCGCGAATTGGCGGCGAATATCTGGGAGCCGCTCTACGAGCCTTATGAACACATCCGCACAACCGGAGGCGGAAATAAGGCGTGAGGAATGTAGAAAGGGCGCTGTTGCGGCGCTCTTCGAGGGCCCGGAAAAGCGACCGCACGCTGTTTGGAATTATGAGGAGATTCCTGCGCTGGCCAACTAGCTGTTTTTCCCTCGCTTAGGCTCAGGCTTTGTTGCGGAGACAGCCTGGTCCAAGTAGTCATAAAGCATCCGGATATCGTTCACTCTCACAAACGAGTATCCAGGGGCATGGCTACCGCTCGTTACAACCCAAACAGTTGGCGTTTCATGCACACCCAAGGACGTTCCGAGATGGCAGTCGGCAAGCACCTTATTGAGAAGCTTGCCCTGCGGATCGACTAAGAAGGGCATGGCGAGTCCATGCTGCTGGGCGTAGCGAGCGGTGCAATCTGCGAGTTCTTGCTGGGTTGCGATGTTCGATTGGTCCGCAAAGATCGCGTTCCGGTAGTCTGCCCCCAGCTTGGGAGACTTCTCATCGAACCACCTGGCATCTACGGCGGCGGTCCTACTCCATACGTGGTAACTGATTAAGAAGTCGTGGCGCACCCATGCGACGTGGTACTTGGCAGCGGCCTGCATTAGCACGGGGTTCCACGCGGCACACATCGGACACCCCAGGTCATCGAACTCGACGATGGCGACATGTGAACCTGTAGGTGGCTTAAGCGCAGACGAGGCTAGCATGTTGGCAGGCACTTGAGGCTTATCGGGAAACTGCGCAAAGGCGACGGTCGTAGAAGTGGCGAGCATAAGGGCTGTGCAGAGACCAGCAAAAAAGAATCCAGTGTATCGCTTAGACGCATGCGGCATGCTGAGGCTCCTTCAAGTGCAACCAATGTAAGCTTGCCTATTCAGTGCGTCAAGTGCGGCTCTGAGGGCACACCGCCCTCATTCGATTTCAGATCTGACCCACCACCGATTTTTATGTTGTCCTTGACGTTTCGCGCTGCAAACCAGTACATTAAATGGAGTGATGAACCTTTCGACCTCCAGAATGAGCTGTCAATGTTGTCTGTGTACCGCGCGGACACATTTCCATGCCTTCTGCAGGGTCGGGGTAGCATAAAAGCTGAAAAGCTTTGAAGTAACCCAAATCAGACGCCCACCGACGGAAGAGCCGTTCAGGTGGGTTTTTCATTTAGGCAGAATCCCCACCCGTTCAGCAGCCGCAGCGAAGGGGAACAGGACTGCCGATGACACAATATCTATACGAAGAGGAATGCGATGAACTTCCCGCGCCAGGCGTGGAAGAATTGCCATCCGTGCCGCGATTGAGCCATCTCGAAAAGCTGGAAGCGGAGAGTATCCATATTTTCCGCGAAGCGGCAGCAAGCTTTGCCGCTCCAGTGATGTTGTATTCCATTGGCAAAGATTCTTCCGTTCTGCTGCGTCTGGCGCAGAAGGCTTTCTATCCCGGGAAAATTCCATTTCCCTTGCTGCATATTGATACCGGCTACAAGTTTCCCGAGATGATTGAATTTCGCGACCGCTACACGAAGGAAATTGGCGCGAAATTGATTGTGCACAAGAATCAGCAGGCCCTGGATGATGGAGCCAATCCATTTGCCCTGGGAACGCAGAAATGCTGCGGCCAACTGAAGACGCGCTCGCTGCTGGATGGGTTGGCGGAGGGTGGTTTTGATGCGGCGTTTGGCGGCGCTCGGCGGGATGAAGAAAAATCGCGTGCCAAGGAGCGAATTTATTCTTTCCGCGACGCGGCGGGACAGTGGGACCCACGCAATCAGCGTCCGGAGTTATGGAATTACTACAACGGAAAACTGGACAAGGGCGAGCACATCCGAATTTTCCCGCTGTCGAACTGGACCGAATTAGACGTCTGGCTCTACATCTACAAAGAAAATATCCCGATCGTGCCGTTGTATCTGGCGAAGGAGCGCGAGGTGGTCGTACGAGGAGGATCGATCCTGCTGCCGCAGGGGCCGATTCCATTGCTGCCGGGTGAAACAACGGAACGGCGCAAGGTGCGCATGCGGTCGCTGGGTTGCGTGCCCTGCACCGGCGCCATTGCCTCCGAAGCGGACACACTGCCAAAGATTATCGAAGAGATGTTCGGCTTTCACCGCTCCGAGCGGGAGAACCGCGCGATTGATCACGACCAGGAAGGCTCCATGGAAATCAAGAAGCGCGAGGGCTATTTCTAATGCAACCCCAGGCACATAGCACGAGCGCCGGCAAAACATTCGAGCAATTTTTGTCGCAGCATCTGGAACGCGACCTGCTGCGATTTACCACCGCAGGCAGCGTCGATGACGGCAAGTCCACGCTGATTGGGCGGCTGCTTTACGATTCGAAGGCGATCTACGAAGACCAGTTGCAATCCATTCAACAAAGCAAGCTGAATCGCTCGACGGGACCGTTGGACTTCTCCCTGTTGACGGATGGATTGCGCGCCGAGCGTGAACAGGGCATCACGATTGATGTGGCGTATCGTTACTTCACAACGGCGCGGCGCAAGTTCATCATCGCTGACACGCCGGGTCATGAGCAGTACACGCGCAATATGGCGACTGGAGCTTCGACGGCGGATGCTGCGGTTGTGCTTGTCGATGCGCGCAAGGGCGTGTTGCCGCAGTCTCGACGCCATGCGACGATTGCGGCGCTGCTGGGAATTCCGCACATTATTGCGGCGGTGAACAAGATGGACCTGGTCGACTATTCCGAAGAAGTGTTTCGGGGAGTCGAAGCGGACCTGCAGGAGCTGGCGCTGCAGATTTCTCCTTCCGGTGCGCAGACGATTCATTGCATTCCCATCAGCGCGCTCGAAGGCGAAAATGTCGTGACCCGCAGCGCGAAGATTCCCTGG
>JAJYBW010000361.1 GCA_021778815.1 Acidobacteriota bacterium
AGGTCAATCGCTGACCGTCAAGCCTGATTCTGGACCGCCAACCACGGTGACAGTGGCTGATTCGGCGCGCGTTCTGCAGACGATGCCGGGGGCAAAGACGATTGCCGGTGCGACACCGATTCATCTAACGGACTTGGCGGTTGGCGATCGCGTGCTGATCGCCGTGAGGGCCGCTGCAGACGGTTCGGGTCCGACTGCGACTACGGTTATCGCCATGCGCGAGGCTGATATTGCCAAAGAACACCAGGCCGAAGAGGCAGACTGGCAACGACGCGGGGTGGGAGGAATCGTGAAGTCTGTCGATGCGGCAGCGGGCACGGTAACCGTCGCTCACCTGAATACCACGGTGACGATCCATACCAGCCCCAAGACCGTGATCCGCCAGTACGACCCGGGCTCCATCAAATTCAGCGATACCAAGGTTTCCACTCTGGACCAAATCCATCCCGGCGACCAGCTTCGTGCCCGGGGAGATCGGAGCGCGGACGGCGCCGAGATGCAGGCGGAAGAGATTGTTGCCGGCAGCTTCCGCAACATTTCCGGCTCCGTCGTCTCGACCGATGCGGCGGCGAGTACGCTGACGGTAACGGACTTCAAAACGAAGAAGCCGGTTGTCATCCACATGAACGGAGACTCCCAGCTGCATAAACTTGATCCCACGATGGCGCAGGCGATTGCCGCACGCCTGAAGCCAGCGACAGGCCATGCGGCAGGTCCCCAGGGTCACAGCCCACAAGGGCATGCCTCCGCCCCGGCGATGCCGCCTGCGGCGGCGCAATCCGGACCGACACCGGCCTCTGCGGAGGCGGGACCCCATGGAGGGAGCGTCTCGCAGATGCTGCAGCGCGCCCCGGTCATTCAGTTGGCGGATCTGCACCACGGCGACGCGGTGATGATTGTTGCGACTCAGGGAGCGCCCGGTTCGTTGACCGCGTGTACGTTGCTGGCTGGCGTGGAACCGATTCTTAGCGCCTCACCGTCGGCGGGACAGAACCTGTTCTCAGCAGCGTGGAGCCTGGGCGGACAGGGTGGCGCGGCCGGCGCCGGTGGTGGTGGAGGTGCGGGGGGCGGGCAGCAATAGCTTGAATATCTCGGCGGCGGCCCGATTCAACGACGGACGGTTGCGTGGCCTCAAAGTCGGCGGATTTCTTGATGCAGAAGTCTGAGGCTGCACTGGTTGCGTTGAGACTTAAGAAATACTGAACGAAACCAGGTCAAGATCTTGGCTGAAGGTTCATATTTGTCGCAGTGTGCAATCAAGAATTTCTGAATGCGGAAAAGGCGTCCGCATTGGGACGCCCTTTCGATAGCACACAAGAGAAGGTACGCAATTTAATTCGGCATCAACACCGCATTGATCACCTGGATCACTCCATTGGACTGGATGACATTGGGGATCGTTATGGTCGCCATGCCGCCTTTTTCATCGGTCAGCATGTACTTGCCGTCTTTCATGGATACGGTGAGCGTACCGCCCTGAACCGTCTTAAGCTCTGCCTTGCCGCCGCCCTGCCTGATCATTTTCTTCAGATCTCTTGTGGTCAGTTTGCCCGGCACCACATGGTAGGTGAGAATTTTTACCAGCGTCGGCTTATTTTCCGGCTTCAACAGTGTGTCGACAGTGCCCGCAGGCAGCGCGGCAAAGGCTTCGTTGGTCGGCGCGAAGACGGTTAACGGTCCTGGACCTTCCAGCGTGTCGACCAGGCCGGCAGCTTTGACGGCTGCGACCAGGGTAGTGTGGTCCTTGGAGTTGACTGCGTTTTCGACGATGTTTTTCGTCGGGTACATGGCGGCGCCGCCAACCATGGGATCTTTTTGCGCGTTTGCGTGGACGCCCATGCTGCTGAACGTGAGTGCCAGGAGTAGGGTGAGAATATTTTTCTTCATTGCCGATATTTTCCTTTCAACGGATGCGTTGCAGTTGGTCTGCACCGGTAGTACGGGCGGGAGGCCGCGGTGGATGTATGGCGGATGAAAACTCTGATTCGAGGGCGGTTCTGAAAATGTGGCCGGCACAGGAAAATTTCCCTAAGTCAGGTGATGGTTGCGCTTGTGCGCTGGGAATCGGACTCGTATGATCAAGCGGAGAACATGAAAAAGACTGTCAAAGACATGCAATCCGCCCCTACGCTGCGGGAAAAGTCCCGTCTGATGTCTTCGTCGGAGATTGAGCGCACCCTGGTGCGGCTGGCCCATGAAATCGTCGAGAAAAATAATGGAACTGACGAGCTGACCCTGGTCGGAATCCACCGGCGTGGCGTTCCCCTGGCGAAACGGTTGGCAAAGTTGCTGGAGACGATCGAGAATAAGCCGATCGATGTAGGAACGCTCGATATCAGCTTCTACCGCGACGACCTGACCACCCGCGGACCTCGCCCGGTGGTCAACCCGGGTGCTCTCGGATTCGACGTGACCGGCCGCGATGTGGTGCTGGTGGATGACGTTCTGTACACGGGTCGCACGGTGCGGGCCGCACTGGATGCGCTGATCGATCACGGTCGACCGAAGCGCGTGCGGCTGCTGACGTTGATTGACCGCGGACATCGGGAATTGCCGATTGAGGCCAGCTTTGTCGGACGCACAATCCAAACTACAGAACGCGAAATCATTGAAGTCAAACTGGACGAAACCGACGACAGTGAGCAGGTCTTGCTGATGGAACGAGTCGACGGATAAACCCTGGGTGGCCCCTTCTTGCCATCGCAGTCGGATAATGTTGAACGGAAGTATGCCAATCAAACGGAAGACGGCGACAAGTAAAGCGAAAACAAAAACGGTCGCGGCCAAAACGACTGGCAACGGCGAGGGCAAGAGCCATTCCTCCTCGAATCGTCCTCTTCTTACCCTTGAGACTTCTCCGAACATCGCGCCGCGAAATACGATCACGGTACCGGAGTTCCACGCCACTGTTCCGCTTGGGTATGTTCATCCGGGTTCATCCATCTCCGTTACCCATTTCACGCTGGATGATGTCGATCGAATTCTGACGGAGGCCGCGGAACTGGAAGCGATGCCGGCGTTGCGTCGCGCCCAGCGCTATGCCAAGCGCCGCGTGGCGCTGCTCTTTTACGAGTCGAGCACGCGCACTCGGACCTCATTTGAACTGGCCGCGAAATCTCTCGGCGCTGACACGACCCTGGTGAGTTCGTTATCTTCCAGCATTGAGAAAGGCGAATCGCTCAAGGACACCGGCATCACGCTGCGCTCGCTGGGTGCGGAATGCATTATTCTGCGTCATCCAAATTCCGGCGCACCCTACGTGTTGGCGCGCTACACCGGTTTACCCGTCCTGAACGCAGGCGACGGCAGCCATGAGCATCCATCCCAGGCGCTGCTGGATTTGCGAACCGTTCTCGCCCATCTGCCGGCAAGCGCGCGAAGTGCGAGCAAACGAAATCACTTGATCCACGAACGTACCTTGCAGGGAGTTACGGCTACCATAGTCGGCGACATTCTGCACAGTCGAGTAGCTCGTTCCAATGCACTGCTGCTGCCCAGGCTCGGTGCGCGAGTCATCTTCTGCGGGCCAGAGAGTCTGCTGCCTGCATATGCGGCGGCCATTGGGCCGGGAGTGGAGATCGAACGGAATCTCGATCGCGCGCTGCAGCAATCCAACGTGGTGATGATGCTGCGCATTCAAAAAGAGCGGTTGGCCGGCCTGGAAATTGACCTGGAAAACTATATAGAACAGTATCAGTTACATA
>JAJYBW010000362.1 GCA_021778815.1 Acidobacteriota bacterium
CTCGGCCGCCATGTAGCCGACGGAGTAGAGGTGAATCAGGAGGCCGACTCCGGTGACGACCAGCAACATGACCAGCGTTAACTGATCCAGCAGAAACGAGAAGTTCGCGTGGAAACCAGAAACCGCAATCCATGGAGTTGCAAACGTCTCAACGTAGGGAAGAGCGAGGCCTTGATGCACGCGCGCCACAATCCCCAGAACCTGCAGGAACGCCGCGGCAGGGAAGAGCAGTGCGACCGCGGAGACGAGCGCCTTGGGCAGACGTCTGCCCAGAATCCCATTGATCGCGAAGCCCGCCAGCGGAAGCAGCGGCAGCAGCCAAAGATGCAAAGAAGGTGTCATAGTTTCATCAAGTCGATCTGGTCGACATTCAACGTATTGCGCGAGCGGAACAGCGAGATGATGATGGCCAAGCCGACAGCCGCCTCCGCAGCGGCGACGACCATGACGAAGAAGACGAAGATCTGACCGCTGACCTGGTGCCAGTGGTTGGCGAAGGTGACGAAGGCCAGGTTGACGGCGTTCAGCATCAGTTCAATCGACATGAAAATGGTAATGATGTTGCGCTTGATTAGAAATCCGCCGATGCCGATGCAAAACAGGGCGGCGCTCAGGATCAGATACCAGACGATAGGCACAGTCATCTCAGTGCTCCTTCCGTGCGAGGACGACGGCGCCAAGAATTGCGACCAGGATCAAGACCGACGTGACCTCAAAGGGCAACAGAAGGTTGCGGAACAGGACGCGGCTTAGATCTCCCGTGGTGACCAGAAATGAGCCGAGTCGAGTGCCTCCAAAGCTGATGCGCAATGTGAGGAATGTCGAGGCGAGCACGGTAAAGAGCGCCAGGACGCCGGGAATGCCAGCGAGATAGGCCGCGCGGCTGCCGTGGGTGCGTTCCTCTTCACCTGCATTCAGCAGCATGATGACGAAAACAAATAACACCATAATGGCGCCGGAATAGACGATGATTTGCGCCAGCGCCAGAAATTCCGCACCCAGCAGCAAGTAGAGAACGGCTAGCGAAGACATGACCACGATCAGCGACAAAGCGCTGTTGATTGGGTGCCGCTGCAGCAGCAGGTTCATCGCGCCGCCCAGGCACAAAAGTCCGAAGAGGATGAAAATCGCTACGTTCATCGTGGTCCAATTCCAGCGGATGCCTGTGGATGGTTAGCCATGGAATGCCAGCACCAGACTGGTCGCCATCACATTCACAATGGCAATCGGCAAAAGATACTTCCAGCCAAAACCCATTAGCTGGTCATACCGGAAACGTGGCAACGTGCCGCGCACCCAGACATAGAGAAATAGAAAACTGAACACCTTAAGAACAAACCAGAATACAGGCAGCAGCGCCTGCACGAGCGGTCCACCGAAAGCCGGGAAGAGATTGCCGAAGGGGCTGGACCAGCCGCCAAGAAACAAAACGGTAGCCACGCAGCCGACGGTGATCATGTTGGCGTACTCGGCCATGAAAAACATGGCAAACTTCATCGAACTGTATTCGGTGTGGTATCCGGCGGTCAGTTCGCTCTCTGCTTCCGGCAAGTCGAATGGGGTGCGGTTGGTTTCCGCAAATGCGGCGCACAAATAAATAAAGAAGGCGACAAACTGGAAGCCGCCAAAAACATTCCACGAGAGGATGCCATGGGTGTTCTGCAAGTTGACGATATCGCGCAGGCGCAAGGAACCGGTGCGCAAGACGATCCCAACCACGGAAAGACCAAGCGCCAGTTCGTAGCTGACCATTTGCGCGGAAGATCGCAGCGATCCGAGCAAGGAATATTTATTGTTCGACGACCAACCGGAGAGTGCGATGCCGTAGACGCCGATGGAGGTGACCCCAAGGATTACCAGCAGGCCAATATTGAGATCGGCAATCTGGAACATGTCGACGCCGTGCCAGCGAATATTTTCGCCGAACGGGATCACTCCAATGGAAATCAGAGCGCAGGACAATGCGATGATGGGCGCCAGAATAAACAGCGGGCGAAACACCGCGGTGGGCATCAAATCTTCTTTCAAGAAAAGCTTCAGGCCATCGGCCAGCGGCTGCAGTAGTCCGAAGGGGCCGACGCGCGAAGGTCCCCAGCGGTTCTGGATGCGGCCTACCAACTTCCTCTCCAGAAGCACCGTGTAGGCAACTGCCATCAAAAAGATGACGGTCACCACGGCGACTTTCAGCAGATTTAAGAGAACAAAAATCAGAATATTCACGTGCGTATCATTTCCACTTCAAAACCCTCATGACCCGCGCACACCAGTGTAGTGCGACGTGTCTGACCTCAAAGTAATTCGTTCGCATCAATCTGCAGCGACCATGCTCTTTTTCGCCTGAAACACTTCCACCTCGTTCAGCTTTTCGCTGTAATGTCCCAATGTTCCAGAGGTGAACAGTGTGTCACCGGAGGGCATCACGCCATCCGGTCGATTTGCGATTTGCGAAATTTGAACAAGACCCGCACCATCTGGAGCAACATGCTGGCTTGTCCCGCCCAGCAGATCGATGCGATCGAACTCGTATCCCGGTACCAGCCGTTGAATCTCGTCGAGAATTGCATTTGGATCGAACGGGCTTAACTTTGGTTCGAGATTGTGTGCCGCCAGCCAGATTCCATGCCGGTCCGCTTCGCCCGATTGCACGCCCCGAGATTGCCCCATGTCGGCGCGCACACCCTTGCCGAAGGGAACCAGCGTGCGCACATCTTCTCCCATGGTGTCGGCGATGCGAACAATCAACTCCAGATCAGAACGCACGCCGGCCCGATCCGCGGCTTTCTTCACCAGTTGCAAATCGCCGAATGTATTGGTGACGGTGCCAGATTTCTCATAAAGATTCGATGTCGGCAGCACCACGTCGGCCAGCTTTGCGGTCGCGGTCATAAACATGTCCTGCACGACGACAAATGTATTGCGCAATACTTCCGCAGAAACACCGAGACGTTCTACCGGATCATCGCCGACAATGTAGAGAGCCGCGAGTTCATTGCGGGCTGCGGCCTCGAACATCTGTGCGAGATCCAATCCTGCTTGCTGCGGCATTCGACCGCCATACTCGGCGCGCAGGCCGCCCTCCTGTTCGACGGGCACGTAGCCTGAGAGCAGATCGGGATAGAGACCCATATCGGCAGCGCCACGAGAGTTCACATAATCGCCCAGGCAGACAAACTTAGTATCCGGCAGCGATAGCCCGAACTTCACCAGCGCATCGATGGCCTCACCGCGGAGTTCCGATCCGAAAACAATCAGAAGACTGGACTCGTTGCGGAGGGCTTCTTTGAGAGCTGCCGCATCCTCGCTGAAGGTGGCAGAACCGCCGTTCAGGAACTCTGCGAAATCCCCATATGCATCCGCCGGAATCTGGACAAATGATTTTGCCTGATGGCGCAATTTAATTTCGCGATGATTCGCAAGATAGATGCGCGTGTTGTTGTGCCGAACATTGGTGCGCAGATTCCACGCCAGCAGTGGATGTTGCTCCGTCGGGTCGTTTCCGAGGACGAAGATCGCCTGTGCGGAGGCTGCGTCGGCGATGCTGGCCATGCGATGACTCTGGCCCGCCAGCGCGCGAGTGAACCGGACATAGTCGGTGGTGCGGTGATGGTCAATATTATTGGTGCCGAAGGCGCTGCGTGCGGTCTTCTGCAGCAGATAGGCTTCCTCGTTGGTTATGCGCGTGGAGCCGATCACGCCAATGCTG
>JAJYBW010000363.1 GCA_021778815.1 Acidobacteriota bacterium
GGCGCGCCAATCGCTTCCAGCGCGGCTACGCAGCGTTCGCACACGGTCGGCCATTTCTGGCTCTCACCCACATGCACGGAATAGTTCCAGCAGCGCTCACATTTGGCGCCATTGGCGGGTGACACGTAAATCCTGAAGTTTCTCTGTTCGATAAGTTGCCGATTTTCCCGTGTCACCGAACCCGACGAGCCGGACTCATGCACGACTTTTACCTGAGAAACATTGAATAATTCTTTCAGGCTCGATGAGTATTTGTTGAGAAGCTCCCATGACTCATTCTTCACGAAAAATTCAATTAGCACTTGAGCATCGAGAGCCTTGCCGATATTGGAAGCCTTCCTCTCAGCCTCCAACGCCCTCAATATCTCATCCCGAATAATTAAAAGTTGTTTCCAGTCGCCCAGCAACTCTGCCGCAGAGGCAGGTGCGATATTTTGCGGCCGCGGAAAGAGCGCTAAATGAACACTCGGTTCGCGGCCGCTTTTTGTTGGGGGACCCGGGTAATGCTGCCGCGAATGGAGTGCCTGCTGCACACTCGGCTCACGGCTTTTCACTGAGGAGGGTAGATATTGCCATACCTCCTCGGCAGTGAAACTTAGGTAGGGCGCGGTCAACAACACCAGCGCCTCTGCGATGCGTCCAATCGCGGTCTGCGCAGAACGGCGCGCAGGATCGTTGGGCGCAAAGGTGTACATCCGATCCTTCAGTAAATCAAGATACATCGCACTCAGGTCGGCAGTACAGAACTCATTGATAGCCTGGTATACGCGATGAAACTCCATCTCGTCGTACCAGCGAAGCACCTTTGTCGTCAGCTCGGCAGTCCGCGCCAGCATGTACTGATCGATCGGCAGCAACTGCTCGAATGGCAACGCATCGGTGTCCGGATGAAAATCCCCCAGATTCCCCAGTAGAAAGCGGAATGTGTTGCGCAGTTTGCGGTAGATATCTTCCGCCAGCCGCTTCAGTAGCGGAATTGTCGCCACCACGTCTTCGCGGAAATCGACAGAAGCCACCCACAGGCGAATAATATCGGCGCCCAATTCTGCGGCCACTTCCGTCGGTCCAATGTCGTTTCCACGCGACTTCGACAACGCGCGTCCCTGGTCGTCCAGCGTCCATCCGCAGGTCGCCACGCGGCGATACGGAGCAGCATTTTTCGTGCCCACGCTGCACAGCAGGGAAGTGTGGAACCAGCCGCGATGCTGGTCGCCGCCCTCCAGGTACAAGTCCGCAGGCCACGTCAATCCAAAGCCGGCTTTTTCGCCCAGCACCGCTGCCTGGCTCGATCCGGACTCAAACCACACATCCAGAATGTCCATCTCTTTCGTAAACCTCTGGCCGCCGCACCCCGGCGTTCCGCAGGTGGTTCCCGGCGGAAGAATTTCTTCCGGCGTACGCGTATGCCAGGCCTCCACGCCTTCCTCTTCAAATAACTCCACCACTCGACGAAAGATGGCCGAATCCTTCAGCGGCTTATGGCACGTTTCGCACAGAAACACTGCAATCGGCACGCCCCAAATCCGCTGGCGAGAGATGCACCAATCCGGCCGCGTCGCAATCATGTTGGCGATGCGCTCTTCGCCCCAGCTTGGATCCCAGCGCACTTTCTTGATCTCGTCTAACGCTCGTGCCCGAAAGGTAGCCGCCGAGCCGTCGGGCTTTTCCATCGGCGTTTCCATATTGATGAACCACTGTTCCGTGGCACGGAAGATCACCGGATTGTGGCAGCGCCAGCAGTGTGGGTAGGAATGGTTAATATCCACCCGCGCCAGCAGCGCGCCGCGCTCCTTCAACAGTTCAATGATCGGCTCATTCGCCGCAAAAACTTTCTTGCCCTCATACTCCGGCAATCCATTGTGCAGCCGCCCGGCTCCATCCACATTGCAGGTTGGATCGAGTCCATATCGCACGCCGGTATAAAAGTCATCCGCGCCGTGCGCTGGCGCTGTGTGGACTGCGCCCGTGCCGGTATCCGCCGTCACGTAGTCAGCGAGCACACCTAGAATGCTGCGCTCCAGAAACGGATGCTGAAATGTCGTGCGCTCTAGCTCCCGTCCGGCAAAACGTGCAATCTCTTTTGCGTCTTTGAACCCAACCGCCTCGGCCACCGCTTTCGCCAGCGATTCCGCGACAATATACACCTCTCCATCCGCTTCCAAGGCGACATATTCAAAATCAGGATGAAAGGCCACCGCCAGCGACGCCGGCAGTGTCCACGGAGTCGTCGTCCAGATGATGGTGTTCACTTGCTTTCCTGCCAGCGCCGCGTCGAGTGCGGCAGGATCGCTCGTCATCCGGTAGCGCACATACACGCTGGGGCTGGTGTGCATCTCGTATTCCACTTCCGCTTCGGCCAACGCCGTGCGGTCGTAGATGCACCAGTAGACCGGCTTCAATCCCTTGTAGACAAATCCCGCTTCGAAAAATTCGAAGAATGTCTCCAGTACCCGCGCTTCATACGACTTTGACATGGTCGAATACGGGTGATCGAACTGGCCCAGAACTCCCAGGCGCAAAAATTGTTCCCGCTGCAGGTCGACATACTTTCCGGCATATTCCCGGCAAGCGCGCAACACGTCCACTGCGGGGATTTCAAGCTTCTTGCGGCCCAGCTGCTCATCCACCTTAATTTCGATCGGCAACCCATGGCAGTCCCATCCTGGAACATACGGGGCATCGAAGCCCGACATGGTCTTCGACTTCACCACAAAATCTTTCAAGCACTTGTTCATTGCGTGACCCAGATGGATGGGGCCATTCGCGTACGGCGGTCCGTCATGTAACAGGTACACAGGAGCGCCTTTACGAGCCGCACGAATTTGCGCGTACAACTGAGATTCCTCCCACGCAGCCAGCCGTTTCGGCTCATTCTGGGGAAGATTGGCCTTCATCGGGAAATCGGTGTGCGGCAGGTTCAGGGTCGCCTTTAAATCAGGCCCAACGGGCATATCTTCTCCGAAGCAAAGTTTCTCGTACTCCACTATGATAAATGCATACTTCGCATCATCGGTCTGGGGAGCAAACGGATTGGCTGATGAAGCGTCTAAATCATTAACGTTATCGATATCCGTGTCGTACTCGATAACCTGAGGATTTTTTCAGCTGATTGTCTCTTGCCAGTTGACTGGAAACACTGGATCGAATGCCCTGGATATGATGGAAGGATTTCGGCGAAGACGACAATTAAAGCCTGCATCCAGCATAATTGAAGCAGGCAGGTCACCGCGGCGACCGAGACTCCCCACTCGCGAGCAGTCGAAAATGGGATTTGGATGTCGAATCAGCTTCTGATACCGCCTGAAATCGAGAGAAACCAGTCACGAGAGATCGCCCAACCGTCCCTTTGGAGCACGGTCGAGGGGGATCCGTCGTTCTGGTCCTCGCTGACAGAGAACCTCCGTGCCCGGTTTTTCCCCCGGCCGCAGCCCGCCCTCCAGCTGAAATCGAAGCCCATCCCCGTCGCCGATCCTTTCTATCAGCAGCCCATCTGGGTCGGAATTTACGAAGATTTTCGCGAGGTGTTCTTCCCCCGCAGGCTGCCCCCGTTGCAGCTGGAATCGCATGCCGTCGCGGTTTCAAACCCGCTGGAGCGGCCCCGCGATCGCATGTCAAGTCTCATATCCGCCGGGGTTCACGTACTGGTGCTCGCCATCATCCTGGCAGTCATCTTCTGGCATCCCAAG
>JAJYBW010000015.1 GCA_021778815.1 Acidobacteriota bacterium
TCGCGGAGCCCATAGGCCACCCGAGAATCTTTCTGCAGATTGAGCGAAAAAGCTGGAATCCCTACCTGGTGAAATAGTCCTTCATAGCTGTCCGGCCTCGCAGGCACAACCCGTTCCCTTTCTGCTGGGTTATCCCATGCGGACGCGGCAGTGACCGTCCCCGAGTAGGTTGTGAAACCGATGCTTCGGCATTGAGTGCCGTACTCCTCGCGGACGAGTTGCCCGATGTTCCATTCCCCCGAGCGGCCCATTTGAGTGGCGCGTGCATCGCCGACATGGGAGTTATGCGCCCAAATGACGATCTTCGAAGGCGGCCGTCGAAGCTCGAGATATTCCTTCAGTGCATTGAGCGTTTCCATCATGTGGTGATCGCGAAGATTCCAGGAAGAAACTGCTTCGTGGAACATCGCACGATAGTATTCCTCGGCGTCTTTGACGACGCGGGCGTTCTGCTCCGCGTCAAAGAATCGCTCCAGGGCACGCAGCCCATCCAACCGGGCATAACGTAGCGAACTCTGCTGCAGATCCATAAGCTGCGATACGGCCTCCGACTCACAGGAGGGACGCAGCTTGAGGCCAGCTACATATCCGTAGGTCTGGGGATTGTCTCCGAACTCCTCAAAGCAGGCATAGCGAAGACGAGCCCGATGTGCAGCCTCGGCATCGACCCTATCGAGGTAACGAAGGACGCATTCTATCGAAGCGTGCAGGCTATACAGATCGAGCCCGTAAAATCCAATGCGTTTGGGCTGCTCTAGCGCATCGTTGAAGCTCCGCAACCAGCCGATGAAATCGAGAACGTCGGCATTGCGCCACATCCACGCAGGAAACCGCTTGAACCCACTCAGGGCCTGAACTGCATCTGGATCCGTATCGTCTCCTTGAATGTAACGATTCACCCGATAGGCATCTGGCCAGTCGGCCTCTACCGCGATGGCATGGAAGCCTTTTTCGCGGATAAGACGCTGAGTAATTTTGGCACGCTCCCGATAAAACTCATGTGTTCCGTGAGAAGCCTCCCCAAGCAGGACGAAGCGAGCGTCCCCAATCATCTCCAGCAAAGAATCGTAGTCGCCACCTGACCCTGTCAGCGGATGAGCAGCCTCACGGATGAGGTTCGTGACGATGGACAAAGTCGCGGATGCCATAAATCCTCCCAGCCATCTATCCTTCGCAGTGAACCCGCCTGCAATCGCAATCACCGGATCGAGGGTGAACCTAAGCCAGCGGTGGGTTCCTTCCCTGATTCACGCGCTAAAAAGGACCGCGAAAACCAGTCCGCAGCCAATTGCGCAACCTTCTCCAATGCTCCAGCTTCCTCAAAAAGATGGGTTGCTGCAGGAACAATGATGAGTTGCTTGTCCTGCCCAGTCAGCCGATGGAAGGCCTGCCGGTTTAGACCAATGACCATCTCGTCCTTTCCCCCCACAATCAGCAGCACAGGGGCACGCACGGTGGTGAGGGCGCTGCCCGCAAGATCGGGCCTGCCTCCGCGAGAGACGATCGCAACGATCAGACTGGGCAGTCTCCCGGCGGCGGCCAGGGCAGCAGCGGCCCCGGTACTTGCACCAAAATAGCCAATAGCCAGCCTTTGAGCGATTGGATGTCGCGTGACCCACTGTGTTACGCCAATAAGCCGTTTCGTCAGCAGGTCGATATCGAAGCGGAACTCTGCGTTGGCTCGGTCATACAACTCCTCTTCACTCGTCAGCAGGTCGAACAGCAGCGTCGCAATTCCATGCGCTTGCAGCGTTCGAGCCACGTAGAGATTGCGCGAGCTGTGACGACTACTCCCGCTGCCATGAACGAACAATACAATTCCCTTTGGGTCGTCAGGAATGTTCAAGATTCCCTTGAGCTGCACGTCATCCAGATCGATCGAGATTTCGTCCGGGTTTCCGATCGAACCCGACTCAGTCGTCGAGCTTTTCGGCGCGGCCAGTCTCGCCGCGAGCTCTAACAGATCCTGAACTTCCTCATCCTCAACCTGAGAAAACACGTCGTAAAATTGGCCGACTGCGTAAAACCGTTCCGGTGCGTACACGCAAATCAACTCATCCACCTCGCTCTTGAGCCAGGTATAGGTTGAGGCAGGCGCCACGGGGACAGCCAGCACAAGACTGGCCGGCTTCATCTGCCGCAGTGCCTGGATGGCAGCGTATACACTCGCTCCCGTGGCGATGCCGTCATCCACCAGGATCACGGTCTTTCCTGTCACCTGGAGCGGAGGACGGTTGCCACGATAGAGCAGAGCGCGCTGTTGCAGCGTCTTCGTTACCTCCGCGGTGACGCGCGCAATCTCTTGTTCAGAGATGCCCGTAGCCTGAATCACTCGCTGATCGAGATATCGTCCATCGCCAACCGCAATCGCGCCAAATGCGAGTTCCTCTTGTCCCGGAACACCCAGCTTTCTGGAAAGAAGTACGTCCAATGGCGCATTCAGGGCCCGAGCTACTTCATAGGCGACCGTCACGCCGCCACGAGGAATTCCCAACACGATTACATCGCTGCGATTAGCATAACTGCTGAGTCGTTTTGCTAATTGGCGTCCCGCATCCATTCGATCCCTGAATGTCATGGCACGAACTCCGTCCACATCATGCCTATCTTGGCACTAGCATGAGCTACACATAGTCATACAACTCCAATTCTGGCGGAGCAGTGATCCTACTCACTGCGATGCAGTCAAACACCCAAAGGTAAACGAGAAGCTGGGTAGCACATACTGCCTTTCAGGCGGCGTGCCCAATCGCTGCCGCCTACCGGGCTCCGCTATTACTGTGGAGATACGGAATGAATCTGCTGAACGCCGCCCATCCAGCCAGAAGCGACGGAATTGGAAGTAGGAACTATGAACGTTCGAGAAGTAATGACCAAGACACCGGTTTGCTGCATGTCCATCGACTCGCTGCAGACTGCGGCTGATTTAATGAAAAGCCACGATGTAGGCACACTCGCACGCTACCGAGCAGCGCCAGCAGCAGCCCGCCGGATTTCCCCAGATCGGTGCTCACCCGTGGATCGATCGGAACTCGGGGACTTTCTACTTGTCCTCCGGACAGAGAAGCATGAAAGTCAGCGCAGCGAGGGCTCCGCCGGATAAATTGGCCACTAGATATATCCACAATCGACTCCACGAGACCAGCCCCATGAAAGAAATGCCCACGGCGACGGCGGGGTTGAACGCTGCGCTTGCGACGCCGCCAACCGCAAATGCCCCTGCGAGGACGGTGAAGCCAATGGCCAGCCCATAAAATGAGTTGCCATTGTTGTCCTTTGACGTAGCACTATTCAATACCACAAACACCAGTGCGAACGTGAACAGAAACTCGGCGACCAATTCTGGCAGGACTGCCAGCTCGCGGGTAGTTATTGGCATTCCGGGCGTAAGATATTTAACTACAAAGCCGGCAAGCAAAGCTCCAATCACCTGGAAGATCATGTAAGGAACAACATTCTTGGTGCTACAGCGGCCACGAATCCAGACGCCAAGCGTGACAGCTGGATTGTAGTGGCCTCCAGAGATGTGGCCGCCGGCATAAATCATCACCATAAGGATTGATCCGATGGCCAGCGGAGGTATCACTCCACTTCCACCGGCAATCACGCTCATTCCGATGGTCAGCACCAGGAAAAAGGTTCCGATCAGTTCCATTACATATTTTTTCATGACGACCTCTACTCCTACTCTCGTTGTCTACGGCGACGCACACACTAGAAGCGCATATTGACGAGGCTCCTGTTCATGCGGTGCCCTCGGTTCTAGTTGCTGCCCTTTGCCGTGCGGAAACTTGTAAACCAAATGCATCCTATGCGCCGTTGCGTAGGCTTGCACTCGTCGCGCCTTTCGAGAGCACGGCCAGCCCTGCCTCTGTGGTGACAAAGCTCTGTGTCTTCTGCTCGACGAAACCGGCCTCCACCAGTTCTCGAGCAGCCATGCGTATACGGTACAGCGGAGTGCCGGTTTGCTCTGCCACCTTATCGAGCGAACTACCCGGCACCATCGCTAGAAGTATCCTTTTTGCCATCTCCGTGATCTCTCCGTTCATGTTGACACAAGGCATAGGTCACTCCTTTTAATTTTCGCTCTTCCGATTCGCGTCTCCGTGCAGCGTAAACTCTGGAACAGTGCTTATATGGCACGCTTTGAAAAGTACCAGTCTGCCGTCTCATAGCCGGCCTTCATCCGCTCTTCTGCAGCTTCTGTCGTTCTTGGCGGTGGGATAATGATTTTGTCGCCCGGCTTCCAATTGGCGGGGGTTGCGATTCCATGCTTGTCGGTGGCTTGCAATGCATCAATCAGTCGCAGTATCTCCTGTGTATTGC
Organism: Acidobacteriota bacterium; assembly: GCA_021778815.1. GTDB lineage: Bacteria > Acidobacteriota > Terriglobia > Terriglobales > Acidobacteriaceae > JAKAAZ01. Next base: position 4,327 of record JAJYBW010000015.1, read on the forward strand.
GGCCGGTCGTCAGCGGATAATAGATCATGGCGCGCAAAATACCTTTAGGATCGATGATGAAAACACAGCGGCTGGTTTCTGTCTTGCTTTCGCCAGGCATCACCATGCCGTAGAGGGTAGCTACTTCCTTGTTCAGGTCGGCGATGATCGGGAAGGGAACGCGGACACCAAAATTCTTTTCAATATTTCGGACCCAGGCAATGTGCGAGTAAGTGCTATCGATACTCAGACCGCAAAGCTCAACGCGTCGCTTCTTTAGTTCGGGAGCTATTTCCGTAAAGGCGATGAATTCTGTCGTACACACCGGCGTGAAATCCGCAGGGTGAGAAAACAGAATGACCCAACTTCCCTGAAAATCCTCCAGACGCAAAGTACCGTGCGTCGTTTCAGCTTCAAAGAGCGGCGCGGGTTGATTCAGACGAGGGAGAGTTACGTTGCCATTTTCACTAACTGTTGTATCCATTGTTATACCCCTTCGATCCATTGATCTATATGCCGGATAAAAGCACCCATGACATAGCTTGAACCAGGGGCTATTGTTCCGACTTACAGGGTTAGGCTATGCGATTTCAGAGGGGATATCAGTGACTCTAGTCACGCTCAGATAGCGAAGTAAAAACTACGTTGGCGTGATTTAGAGAGACGCGAAGCTGCCTCAAATATGGCGCCGCTACTTAGGACCAACGACGTGAGAGACACTTCGGTTGCGGATCTCACACTGGACGTGTCGAGCGATTTCGAGTGTTTGAGACAGCTTCTCATCTCTTGCTTTTCAAGCTACGGATTTAATCTCAATTAGTTTCGGCGGAGATGCCTTTGGCAGATGGATCTCCAGAACACCCTTCTCCAGACGCGCTGTGGCATTCTCAGGATTGATAGCGGCCGGCAACGAGACCTGGCGTAATATTTCGGTTCCGCAGATTTCGCTGTAGTGCCGCAGTGTCCCCTTCTTTTCTTCCTTCTTCTCCTGCTCTCTTTTTTCGCTCTTGCCGTAGATGCGAACACTGTAAGGTTCGGCGCTGATGGACAGCTCCTTCAACTCAAATCCAGGCACTTCGGCTTGAATCACCACTTCCTTCTCGTTTTCCTTTACTTCAATCGGCGTCGGATGCACAAATTCGGACTCGGCGCGAAACCAATCGCTCAGCGCGAATCCGTGGCCGCCTCCCCGTTGCTCAAACAGGCTGAATGCCCTCTTCTCAATCTCTGCGGCAAGTTGGTCCATCTCTTCGAAAATGGACAAGGGCGCCATCAGACTCGGCCGGGGAGTTTTCTCTAGCGCTTCTTTCGCTAACATGGTCGACATAAACTTTCTCCTTTTCTCCAATTGTGGATACATTCCTAAGTGGGCAGCGCAGGCAGCGTTAGCAGCAGAGAGTTTCGAAGCCCCGCCTCAGGGCAGAGTGGTCAGACACAAGAGATACGAGGCTACGAGGGCTCCGAAACTCGCAGGTGCAGAAGGCAGCCATACGGGATGCATGCCACATGACGCCGTCACGCTCCAGGACTTGCACTTCCATAGATCAGATGGTACGGAGGACACGGGGACAGCGCAGTGAGGCAAATCACGCTTCGGGGAAAAATATCCTCATGAATACCGACTTATCCTCGGCGCGGCTGTGGAGAAAGAGGCAGAGCCGTGATCTGGATCATTGCCATTTCTACGGCAACCGCCCAGACTACCGGTGAAGAGGAAGTCATGCCCACACACATCCTACCTACCGATCCTGCCGCTTCCAAACAAATTCCCGAGCAAGAGGAGTTGCGAACGCTTGCTGCATTCCATCATCCGGGCGCCCAGGCTGTTTCCTTTTGCTACAGCCGGCATTCCTTCCCTGATAAGTCGCACCACACCGAAAAAGTCGCCATCGGTAAGCTGGTGCAGGACGAGGTTACGAAATTTCGTCCCGGGGCTGTGCCCGAACTGCTTTCCAAAGATTTAAATCGAATCCTCGCCATGTCGGATGACATTCAACGGACTCCTACTCTTTGGAGAGCCGTCTACGCATGCAGGGAGCAAAAGATATGGCGCGAGTTCGATCTGCCGGCACCCGAAGAAATCGCGCTGATGAGTGTCTCGAGCCGTTTCTCTCTGGTACCGTTGCTGGCGGCGATACAGTCGTGTCGTCGATACAGAGCTGTCCTGATGGAAAGCGGAAAAACACGCTTGTTCCAGATTCAAGGGAGCGAGGTTCAGGAGATAACTGGCAAACTCTCGGAAGGGGATCTTATCCGGCGATCGGAAGACTCGCGGGTGGGCTGGTCGAGACGCGTCGATGGCAATGTCGAACATCAGGAGCGAGCGTGGTTCCGGCTCATCGTGGATGAACTGGCTAAACTGCCTGGAGGACACGGCCCGGGCACTCTGGTGGTGGGATGCCGCGACGACATGTGGGGCGAAGCACGGCCATATTTCGCTGCCCTGGAAAACAACACCATTATGGGCCGGTTTCATCTACCGGGGTTTGACATGGGCGCTCAGGAAGTGCTGAAGGAAGCGCGTCCGATTTTCGAGCAGTACCAGCTGGATCAATACAAGGATCTGCTGCACGCGATCGATGATGACAACGGACGTGGCGCCCACGGACTCCATGCAGTTCTGAAAGCTCTTGCAGCGGGCAAAGTGCAGAAAATGCTACTTGGCGATATGACCGGACAGACAGCGAACGATTGTGGCGAATGCGGTCGGATCCAGCCGGAGCTGAAGAACAAGTGCGCATTCTGTCGCAGTTCCCAGCTAGTTCCCATTCCAGCCGATGAGGCGCTGGTCCGCCTCGCGCTGGCTCAGAAGGCAGAAATCCTACACATCCCATCCGTGCAAGAAGAAACTTTTCATGGTGTGGCAGCCATGCTGCGCTATTGAGCCTGGCTGCAAGCTCTCTGGAAGCTGCCTCATCTATGCCATCGCGACCTCGTCCACCCTATGCAAGCATCGTCGCGCGGTGATGCTGGCAAGGGAATCGTGTACCTTGCAGAATCGCAACAAGAATATTCTGTTCGACGGCCGTGCAAATCGCTTTGAGGAGGAGGTGAGATCGTCTCCTGCTAATGACCGGAGACGAACAACTCATCTAGATCGGAGAACGTGGTTCTTGTTCCCAAGTTGAGCACCAAAGAAGGATCTGGTCTGCCCAAGACCCATTTCAACAGCAATTGAACGTTGGACGTCAGCGCTAACATTTATAGCCAACAGCGTAATTACCGGAGCAACGGATTCGGATCCGCGTGTACTGTCGAGTGCGATCAATATCTAGACTGAGTAGACTTGTACGGGTAGAGTCATTGGCTGACCTGGCAACACATCTAGAAGACTAGTTGACTTGTACCTTTCGGAATGATACAAACGTGATTCAGTTGCTACACGTGTCTGACCGCCGGTTATTCGAGGAGAGTGAAATGTCTGCTGAAACATACCTATTTCGCGCTGAAGAGACGATCGCCACGATCCGGCGAACACAAATAAAACAAATCGAAGAAGCAGCCGCGACGTTTACGCGCTCCATTCAAGCTGGCGGCAAGGTCTATCTGTTTGGGAGCGGACATTCCGTCATTCCTGTGCTGGATATTTTCCCGCGATACGGCAGCTTTGTAGGGTTCTATCCGATCTTCGATCCTCGCCTGATGTGGACGAACGTCGTGGGACCCGGAGGAGCAAGAGAGCTTTTGTGGCTGGAGAGAACAGAAGGCTATGTTTCTGTAGTTCTACAAAGCTACCAATTGGAAGCCCGCGACTCCATCCTGATCTTTTCTCACGGCGGGCTGAATGCCGCGCCAGTCGAGATGGCAATCGAGGCAAAAAAGAAAGGCCTGACGGTCGTTTCGGTCTCTTCCCATCAGAATCACAAGCAGGCAAAGGCGACGCACTCCAGCGGCAAAGACCTGGCCGATGCTTCCGACATCGCCATCGACAATTGCGTGCCGCCGGAGGACGCATTGGTCGCGGTGGAAGGGATCAAGGAAAGATTCGCCGCGGGATCTACAGTTGCAGTGGTTTCCATTGCCATGGCGCTGGTGGCGGAAACCGGAGCTCGCCTCGTGAAATCCGGCAAGACGCCGCCCACATTTGTCTCACCGAACGTCGGATTGCCCGCCGACCACAATCAGCATGTCTTTCAGGAATATGAACGCTTCGTCCGGGGCCGCTAGAGCTGACCGCATCATCCTGTGGAACCAATCAAGTCCGCGGCTGGAAATCTGGGGGCGAAATGAATCGTATTTTGGCGGGTGGTCTCGCGCTTTCTTTGCTGGCCGGCGTCGCGCCCGCGCAATCCCCCACCCAAAGCACAATGGCTTCAGCGAACACTGCTGTCGCTCCTGCCTCCAGTACTTTCTTTCCCATGGCAGTATGGTATGGGGGTGGCAAAGTGCGCGCCCCCATGCTGGGGCCGGTGGAAGCGGACTCTCCACAAAAGTGGGGCAAGGACCTCGACCAGATCAAGGCCGTCGGCTTCAATACGGTAAAGACCTGGATCGACTGGTCCACAGCCGAGCCGCAGCCCAATGTATTCGATTTCAAAAATCTGAACCTGGTGATGCAACTGGCGCACCAGCGCGGGCTGCGCGTGATCGTTCAGATTTACATGGACTCCGCACCGGACTGGGTGGGCGCGCATTTTCCTGACGCGCGCTTTGTCGACAGAAGCGGCGCGGTGATCGATTCGCAATCCGCTCCCGGTTATTGCGTGGACGACCACGCAGTGAAGGCGAAAATGGTGGCGTTCTACCAGGCGCTGTCGAAGGATGCCAACCGCTATCCCGCGCTGTATGGCTGGGACGTGTGGAGTGAGCCCCACGTAATCAACTGGGCGGAAATTTCTTATCTGAAGGACCCGGAGTTCTGCTATTGCAAATACAGCCAGGAGCGGTTCCGCGAATGGTTGCGGGCAAAATATAAAACTCTCAACGCATTGAATGCGGCCTGGTATCGGCAATTTACCTCGTGGGATCAGGTGTCGCCGCCGCGATTTTCCACCATCCTGTCCTATGCGGACTATCTCGACTGGCGCGTTTTCATCGATGACAAGCTGGCGGAGGATCTGCACACACGCGTCGTGGCCATTCGCAGCGCTGACCCGAACCATCCCATCACCAGCCATGCGGACGATCCGGGGATTTTTCTTTCTCCCACAGACGGCTATGGCAATCCGGACGACTGGAAAATGTCAAAGGCGGCGGATTTCTTCGGCACCTCCATTTATCCCAACATGAGTCATATGTGGCCAGATTGGATGCTGGCCTCGGGGCTGGATTTTATCCGCTCCGCCGGCAAGAGCTACGGCAAAGGCTTCTGGATTGGTGAACTGCAGGCCGGTCAGGGCGTCAGCGGCATGAGAATTGCCCAGCCTGTTACTGCGCAGAATGAGACCTTCTGGCTGTGGCAGGTGATCTCGCACGGTGCGCGGGAAGTTGCCGTGTATGCGTGGTATCCGATGAGCTCCGGCTATGAATCGGGCGGCTACGGTCTGGTCAATCTGGATGGCTCGATCACCGATCGAGCGAAAGCTGCGGGTGCAGTGGCGCGGGTCGTCGAGCAGAACGCTGCGGGCATCAACCGGGCGCAGCCTGCAGCCGCTCACGTCGCCATCCTCTACGATCGTCTCTCCTATATGGTGGGCGGCACGGAACCCAGCAACGCTGTGCTCAGCAACGCCGAACGCGATTCGCTCTACGGCGTCTATCGCGCCTTCTGGCAGAAGCAGATTCCGGTCGATTTCCTGAATGCGCCCACGCTGACCAGTGCAGACTTGCGTCCCTATAAAATCGTCTTCCTGCCGTATCCTGTGATGCTGTCCAAACAAGTCGCCGATGCTGTAAAGGACTATGTCGCCCAGGGAGGGACTGCCGTGGCGGAAGCGCGGCTGGCATGGAATGATGCCCGCGGATACGCTAGCCCAGTGATCCCCGGCTTTGGACTGGACCAGGTTTTTGGCGGGCGCGAAGCATCGATCCATCCCGAAGTCGAGCCGCGTATGATCTTGCAACCTTCCGCGAACCTGGCCGGCTTAAAGAGTGGCGACTCCATCGATGGAGCGGCTTTTGCTGAGAACCTGCAGCCGTACTCGGGAGCGGCCACAATTGCGCGCTTTTCCAACGGCCAACCCGCGATTGTCGAGAACTCCTTCGGCCGCGGGAAGGCAATCCTGATCGGTTCCTTTGTTGGGCTGGCGTATCAAGAGAAACAGTACCCACCCACCGGGGAATTTCTCCGATCTTTGGCAAGTGCCGCCGGCGTTACACCGGATGTTCGCGTCTCCGGCTCGGGAACATCGCAATTGGAAGTTCGCTGTCTGACAAGCGCCAACGAACAGTTCGTATTCATTTTCAACCACGCGGCCAGTCCTGCCGACGCCACGATTCGCCTTCGCCTGCCCTGGCGCGTTCAACAGGCGCGCGATCTTGTCAGCGGCAATACGCTGGCCTCCCCTGCGCTCCAAACTGCGGCGAGCGGAGAAGATACTATCCTGCAGAAGAACCTTGTAGCGAACGGAATCTGGATCGTCCGGCTGAACCGGCAATGACAGCGTTGCCGCGCGCCGGGTTCACGGCACATTGTAAGGAGGGCCTGTGGAGCGGTTCGCGCTGGTAGTCGATCTCGGCGGCACAAAAATCGCGGCGGCGCGTGTCGATTCTGACGGGAACATGACGCATCAGCGCATCGCCCCCACCCCGCGCGGTGGCGGGAAGGCCGTCGTAACTGCCCTCATCGATCTGCTGCAACAAATCCCTGCGCAAGACATTTGCGCGATAGGGGTGGACGTACCTGGATGTGCGTATGCGGACGGAAGCGTCTGGGCGCCGAATCTTCCTGGCTGGAAACGCATGGCTCTGGGAGCAATGCTGCACGAGCATTTCAAGTTGCCGGTCATGGTCGAAAGTGATCGCAACGCATTCGTCACCGGAGAAACCTGGAAGGGATCGGCACGCGGTTGCCGCGACGTAATTTTTCTCGCCGTCGGCACTGGAATTGGCGCGGGAATCATCAGCGGCGGTCACCTTATCAGAGGCTCCAAGGAACTGTCCGGCTGCCTGGGATGGATGGCCACTGAGAGTAAGTTTTTACTTCGCTATAAAGAAGTCGGCTGCCTGGAATCGCACCTTGCCGGTATCGGAATTGCAGCCAAGGCCAGCCGCGTTCTGAAGACGGCAACTACGACGAGCGAACTGATTCAACTCGCTCGCCAAGGCAACCCTACGGCAAAAAAACTGATTGAGCAGGCGGGAGAATATCTCGGGCTGGCACTGGCAAACATGGTCAGCATCCTGAACCCGGAGATGATCGTCATCGGCGGCGGCGTTGCAGCGGCTGGGAACCTGCTGCTGTCTCCCGCAAAAAGAACGATGCGGCAATGGGCGCAGCCGCTGGCGTCAAAACAGGTACGCATCGTTCGCTCCCGTCTGGGCGAGCGGGCAGCTTTGTTGGGCATGGCAAAAATGGCCTTCGACAATATCTCTTGAGACGGGCGGAGCGCAACAACACCCAGGTGCTTCATTTTAGTTGTGGATGTTGCGGCCATGTGGAACCAGGCAACTGATTTCAGCAGGGCGGGATAGAGCTGTCATGACACAAGCCGCCGATGATCGAACGATCCGACGCGCGAGCCTGATTGCAACCGTCAATGCCTGCATGTTTGTTTTTGGCGTAGCTTTGCTGCTGATGGGATCTCTTCTGCCCACGCTGCAATTAAGCGACACGCGCGCCGGAAGCCTCGGTTCTTTTCCGCTGGTTGGAATTCTGATCGCCACTGCGCTGGTTGGCCCCGTTCTCGACAAGATAGGCGCAAAAATTGCGTTGGCTGTTGCGCTGGCGCTCTTCGCCTCCGCGCTCGCGCTGCTGCCATCTCTAACCAGCTACGCAGGCATCGCCATCGCCGCGTTCGTCTATGGCCTGGGAGCAGGGGTGTTGAACGCAGCGACTAATACGCTGGTTTCCAGTTTGAGTGCCCACGGACGCAGCGCCGCACTCAATCTGCTGGGATTCTCCTTCAGCCTGGGTGCGTTGGCGGTTCCATTGCTGATGTCGCTGACGAAAGGCCGATTTTCGTCAGCGGCCGTCCTGTATGCTCTGGCGATCACTTCCGCCGTGGTGCTTGTTTTTGTCCTGATGCAGCAGTTTCCCGCGCCGGCCCATTCCAGCACGCCGTTGAAAAAACTTCTGAAAGTCCTGCATCAGCCGGTCGTGTGGCTCTTCAGCGCGCTATTGTTTTTCGAGTCCGGCAATGAAAATTGTATGTTTGTATGGGCCGGAAAAGTCGCGCAGGATCTTCTTCATACATCGGCGCAACGAGCCGACCTGGTCCTGCTCGGCCTGAGCACTGCCTTGGGCGTCGGACGCTTGCTAGCTGTGTTATGGCTGCGATGGATCGGCAACCGCAACACTGTCCTGCTTTCCGCCGGCATCGTCGCTGTGGGAGCAATCGTGGTTCTGATTTTTGCCGGTTTCAGCGGAGTGATGACGGGATTTTGTCTGATCGGCTTGGGGCTTTCGGCGATTTTCCCGACCATCCTTGGAATGGCCGGCGACCGTTTCCCTCGCGAGACCGGAACCGTCTTCGGCGGAATCATCACGGTAGGGCTGATCGGCGGTGTCGCCGGTCCGATGCTCGGCGGCTGGGCCGCGGTCTTCAACCCGGCCCGCGTGCTCATCGTTCCGATCGTGGCAGCCGCCGGCGTTGCTGTTCTGGCATGGATAGTCTCCAGCCGCAAACCCCTAGTCACCGCTAACACTTCGGATTGATGGTTCGTATAAATAAGGTAGCCTCCGCGGCGCTCGACATGCCGTTCGATGGCCGGCCGCCATAAGTCGCCGCTATCACCTTCTTCATCGATGCCATCTCGAAGATGGTGTCCTTGGTCATGGGGACGGGGGCGGCAATTGTGCTGCTTACATTGGCTGCTGAGAACTCAGGATTCCGCGGTTCTGACGCGTCAAACGGTTCACTATCTTATAGCGATCTCCGCGATATGTGGACTTCACATGCTCGATTGGCTGACCGCTTTGCACATAGGAAATTCTGGTAAATAGAAAAACCGGACTACCCTTCGCGATTCGCAGGAGCCTGGCTGCTTCTGCGTCTGCCAAACCAGCCTCCGCAACCTCATCGGCAACCATCATGTTGATGCCGTAGCGCTCCGCGAGGATCTCATACAGCGAATTGCGAGGATCGAATGTCTCCACAAGATCGGGACAGATGCGCAACGGCAGAGAACTGCATTCAATTCCCATGCGCAAATTGTTTGACTGCCGAATGCGTTTCAGGTGAATGACTTTCTCGTCGGATCGCAGGCGCAGTGCTTTCATGACTTCCTCGTCCGGTTTCTGCACCTCAAAGGAAAGGACCTTAGACCGCGGCGTGAACCCGCGCGCCTTCGTGTCTTCAGTAAAAGACAGTACCTGGCGGAAATCCTTCTCCAGCTTGATGCCGGAAACAAACGTGCCCTTGCCCTGCTTGCTATACACCACTCCGGCTTCGCAAAGCGACTTGATCGCTTGGCGAACGGTCATCTGGCTGACGCCAAGAGCGCCTGCAATGTCCAGCGCGGAAGGTAAAGGCTCTCCTGGCTTCAGCGCGCCCGAGTGAATCTGGTGCAGCAGGCGTTGCTGAATCTGATGGTAAAGGGGAACGCAGGTATTGCGGTCCAGCGGCGGAAGCGATGCCATTCTCTCACTCATCTCGATGACAATCTACAGTAAGCTCTTTAGACTCTCAAAACCAATTCGCGCAAATCGAGGATCCAGGCAAACATCGGCGCGGATACCCCATCCTGGCCAGGTTGCTTGCAACTCGAGTGGAAACAAGGGACTCATTCCAATAGGACCGGCTTGATCGCGATGAAAGGCTACAGCGTGTGAACATGCTGCACCTGCTGCTCCGGCGGCGACATCAGCGCCACAGCCTTCTCGAAGTTGGCAACGCAGCCCCGCGCGACGGCCAGACTGCGGTAGTAGTCGTTGTAGCGAAATCCGTTTTCGCCGCGCCACATAGGAAAAACCGCGCACGCATCCATCCATCGCTGAAATACCGGCGTAATGTCCAGATAGGTGTCCGGAGCAAATCCAGTCGCATCTTCCCAGTTGTCGTCGAAGAAAAGCTTGCGGACGGAATGCGCCGGCAGTTTTCGCGCGATCGTCGGAAGCGCGGCATAGAAGATTGCATCCTGCACAATCTCGTAACAAGCACGATGGTCCTTATGCCAGCTGCCTTTCCAATGGGTCACGACCGTGTCCGGCTTGTACTGCCGAATGAAGTCGCACACCGCGAACTTTGCCTCGTCGTTCAACGGCACCTCACCATCGGGATAGTGGAGGAACTCCGCCGTTGAGCCCATCATCGATGCTGCCTTTTCGGCGGCAGCTCGCTGCATCACCCCATATTGCTCCGGTGGAATCGTTGCCGAACCTTTCTCGCCCAGCGTAAGGCTCAATAACGAGCCTTGGCCTCCGTTATGAACCGCCAGCGCAACCGGCGCCCCCATGGCGAAGAATGCGTCTCCGGGATGCGCGGCGATGGACATGATGTTTGAGGGTTTATGCTCTCCCATATTCGCAGTGCTGCTCGACGGCCGTCCCGGCATATGGCTCGCCTGCGAAGATTCCGTGCCCAGCAAGAACGCGACAACACCGCTACCCATCGTTTTCAATACATCGCGCCGCGTAGAATTCGGCATGTTCTCTCCATGACATTCGAGCGTACTTCAGCAAATTACCACTCCGACACACCCGTCGCCATTGCACCCCGACATGCTACCGGCTCGCGTCTGCGACGACCCAATCCCCTTCAGAATATAAACCTCGACGCAAACTGGAACTGCCGCGGCGTGTTGACGCCCAATGGGACCTGCCCAAAGCCCGACATATTCGCCGGCGGCGGCGATGGTTTCCAGAACACACTGAGATACCCGAACTGTACTGAATTTGTCACATTATAGGAGGAAACCTCCAGCTGAAGAATCCGTTTTCCACCTAGGGTAACGTCCCTGAATACCGAAGCGTCCAGGTCGTGCGCAATCCCATATTTACGGTGAATTTGGGCGCAACGTTCCAGTTGTCCTGGAAATACGCCGCATAATACAGGCTTGCCTGTGCTCCGAAAACGTCCTTTGTGAAATTCTAATACTCGTAGCCTGGCACCGAATCCATGCCCAACAGGAAAGAGGCGTAGTTGCTACAGTTCCCGGAAAATGTGGTGGAACTTGTGGCGGTGTTATCGAACTGATGCGCTGAATGCACCCCCTACTTCTGACGAAGACGTCTAAGGGCTGCCAATGGAGAGCTTTAGAAAGAAGCACGTGTAGCGTCTGGCTCACCACGCAAGACCATTTGCTGCAGGGTCTCGGGATTTTCCTGATCAACCGGAAAAAGGCTGTCTCCTTTGGAAGAAAAGATGATGCGATCCACGTTGTCGGCGGATGGATCTTTCGGTCGAAAGGTTTTCTGCACTCCGAAGCTGAGGCCAATCTGCTGACCTGCAAAAAAGCTTCGACGTTCAAAGAAGGAAACCGGGACAATAACATCGCCAGAGAAGCCGGTCGCAGTTTTCTTCCAGATGGCGTGGATTTCGCGATTGTAATTGTGAATCTGGGGCCGCACAGGGAAGAGATCTTCATCGGAATAGATGGATGGTTTTACCTGCGAGAAATTACCAGGACTCAGATAGAGGTCAAACACTGTGGGTATTCTTCCAGACGCGGCGGCGAGCGGCTGAGCAGTGTTGAGAACGAGTCGGAAGGCATCTCCATTCTGTATGGCGCGCCCAGTGAACGGCTGATACAGATTGGGATCCGTAACGTCGACGCCAATATAGAAATTCTCCTGATCCCACGCCAGCGCGATGCGCGCGGAGAACTGAGTCGGCCCCTGCCACAACTCTTTGCCATCGACGATTTGAGATTTCGTGTTGAGTCGATACAAGCATTTCGATTCCCATTTGGAAAAATCACCGTCGAATGCAGGCTTGGTTTTCATCCTGGTGGCATCGAAAATGTCCTTGGTACGATTCCACTGGATTTTTCCATCGGGCAAATGCGTAAACGCGGCGTTGTTCCGCAGGCGATTCAACTGCTGGCTCAATGAGTCAGGAATGGGATTGATCTCTAGCAGAAGTTTGTCGTAGCTCGGCTCAGCTCGCAGCGAAGCCATCAGCGAACGGAGTCGCAGGACTTGATCCTCGATGGCTGGAACATTGATCGGCGCCCAGGTTTCGTCGAAGAGCGACCTGAAAGCCAATCGACTCCCGTTGTCCGCGCTGAAAATGTCCAGCAGAGGAGTGAGCGCAGCGGGACCAGTCGACCCATATTGACTGACGATTGCGTGCCGCTGTGAAACTTGCGGATCGTACGCCACTGGATTCCATAGGTAGTCTGCAATGCTTTGCAGTGGAATCATGGAAGCGTGAGCCTGGTTCATAGGATTTGAAACCAGTCCGCTGGTCACTGTGAAGAGCTGAGGCGCGCGTCCGCGCAACGGATCAAGATTCAGGATCAATGTATTTCCGTCATTTGTAGGATAGTTATCCCAGATCAGCGGCTTGCGATGCAGCCATGCACCCCACTGCTTAGCCTGCTCCACGGTGATGGTGGGAGGAATCACCTCGGTCCCTGTCCACATCAGCGGGACCTCCGGTCGAACACCTGCCCCCAATTCTCGGATGTAGTCGCGGCTACCCCACTGATTTGTGTAGGTCGTTGGACATACGACCAGACCTATGTCTGGAGAAAGTGAGTGGAGGAATGCATACAAACGATTGATGAGCTGAATATGGGCCTGCGCGAGCGAGTGAAATCGCATCTTGTCCTGGGGATGAGTGAGATCCGCGGGGACGTCATCGAGCAGGAGAGCAAAGTTGTTGATGCCAAGCTCTTGAATGCCTTGCAGCTTTCGAGCCAGAGCTTGGAAATCTGAATCGCTCGAATAGGTCATGGAAAGACCCGGACTGATTGCGAAGCTTAAATCGACGAAGTTCTCATGCGCCACCGCCGCTAGTTCCTGAATTTGCTTCCTTTGTAGTGCCGGGTAGGGCTGTCGCCACAGTTCGCGGTTATACGGATCGTCCTTCGGTCCGTAGAGATAGAAATTCATTCCAACCCGGCCCTGAAAGCGCAGTATGTCGAGCCGGTCGGAGTGGCTCCAGGGCTGGCCATAGAAACCTTCAACAATGCCGCGGATAGGAAACATGGGGAAGTCAGCGATGATGACAGACGAGCCGTGCCCCACAATTCTCAAGGATTGTGGCCGGGGAATCATTTCTGTTTCAAGTGTTACGGGTGGCATCGAAAGTAGCTCCGGTACCCGCAACAGCGCCAGGTTAACCCCCCGCGATGAAGCGGCCTCAATGTGGATGCGA
>JAJYBW010000016.1 GCA_021778815.1 Acidobacteriota bacterium
GGTGGCCATCTTCGACAGCGGCTCCAGCGTGGGTGGAGCGCTGGCAGCGCTGATCATTCCGCTGATCGCGTTGGCGTTTGGCTGGCGCTGGGGATTTGCGGCATCGGGACTGATCGGATTTGTCTGGCTAGCCGTCTGGCTGCGTGTTTATCATCCTCTGAAGTCGCATCCGCGCGCCAGCCCGGAAGAAGTGGCGCTGATTGAAGCGGGCCGCGACGCCGAGCCAGTCACAACCGATCGCGGATGGAAGCGCTGGCGGCGGCTCGCGAAGAATCGCAATCTTTGGGGCATTGTGCTGGGTCGCGCGCTGACCGATCCAATCTGGTGGTTCTATGTTTTCTGGTTGCCGCAGTATCTTAGTGATGCGCGCGGTTTCACGCTGAAACGGATTGCCTTGTTTGCCTGGATTCCGTTTATCGCGGCCGACATTGGTAACTTTACCGGCGGCTGGCTTTCCGGCTATTGCATTCGCCATGGCATGTCGGTGGTGCGAGCTCGCACCTGGATCTGCCTCGCCAGTTGTGTGCCGATTCTCGCCGGTATTCCAGCGGCGAGTGTGCACAACGTGTATTTCGCGCTGGCGCTGATTTGCGTCGCGCTGTGGGGGTACGCAAGCTGGTCCACCATGGGACTCACCTTGCCGTCCGATCTTTTTCCGCAGGAAGTGGTCGGCTCAGTGACAGGATTAAGTGGGTTAGCGGCCGGCGTGGTCAGCACCGGCTTTACGCTGCTTGTCGGCTTCCTGGTCGATCGATTTTCCTATCGACCAGCGTTTCTTGCCGCCGGATTGTTGCCCGTGCTGGCGACCTTCTTCATCTTTCTATTAATTCGTCCTCCAGCGCAGGTGGCAGCGGCGTCAGACTAGCCAGCGCTCCACCCGCGCGTCGGCGAATCATTGCTATTTCCACTGAATCGGCGGATTTGACGGTCCAAAAAGGAAAACGAAATATCGTGCCCATTGATCGCTGGTGTTGCGAACTGCATAGGGCGTGTTCGATGCGACGTAGGCAATGCCGCCCGGACCCACCTGAGATCGCTTGCCCTCCATCTCCACCTCCAGCGTTCCTTCCCGCACCAGGAACATCTCATCGCCGGGATGGGTGTACATTTCGTGGATGACCCCGCCCGGACCGACGGCGGATTCGTGGACGGTCATGTGTTGTCCGTTCGATGTATTCCCCTCAAACACCGGGATGTAGTCGCGGTTTTTGCTTTTCTCCACCTTCAAATCTTTCAAGTTGTAAATCGCGGACTTAAGGGTTTCGTTTTTGCCGGCATCGCTTTCCGCTGCGAAGGTCGTAGCTGTTGCCATCAACGCTGGCAGCAGGATGCACATATCTCTTCTTGTTAACGCCATTGTAGGGTCTCCCGATTGAATTTGTTCCGCGCGCCATGTGCTGGTTTTCGCTTAGGCCGTTAATTGTGGAATCTTTGCTTCGCGCCCCTCATACATGGCTTGTCTTCCCACCGAGCAAGCGATGGCCGATCGGAAACCTACATCCACATTGGCGAAGGGTTGTTGCTTGTTGCGAACGCATTCCATAAATGACTTGCAAGCGGTGAGTGTTGGATCTTCATCACGTTTCATATTCACTCGATGTCCCGGTCCGCGATACGGCATCGCTGAATCCGCGTTGTACGAGGCTCCAGTCTCGACTCCTTTTTGCACGACGTCGGAATGGGAGGCTTCGGTAATCATTTTCGAGGTGCGTTTGTAGAACGTGGCGTCGGCCAGCGTAATCTGCAAACTGCCTTCGGTGCCATACACCCATACCTGGTCCGCCATCAGGCCATTGTCGGTGAGGGAACTGAAAAACATGCGGCGTCCCTTGGAGTAGCCAAGCACCGCTTGCACATTGTCGCCCACCGTACGGCCATCGTGGTAGACAGCGATGCTGCTGGTGCCGAGGAGGGTCTGCGGCTGCTCGCCAAACACCCAGTTCGCAATGTCGATGTGATGCGAACCCAATTCTTCCAGCAGACCGCCGCTCGATTCGCGGTAGAGTCGCCAGTTCATAAGGTGTTCGAGGCTGGGATTGGGCACCTCGCGGCGCCAGTTATCGCTGCGATGCCAGTAGCCGTACACATGCGTCGGTTCGCCAATGTCTCCCTTGCGGACACGATTCACCGACTCCACAATCCAGGAGGCATATCGCATCTGATGACCAACCTGAAAAATCTGGCCGGTCTTTCGCGCCGCTTCGACGACATTCGTACAATCCTCCGGCGTAAAGCCAATCGTCTTTTCGCAATAGACCGGCCGCCCGCCTTTCATCGCCGCGATGGAGTAGGAAGCATGAAAGACCGGCGGAGTTGCGATGTAGATTACGTCCAGATCCTTGCGGTCGAGAAGCTCACGATAATCCTTATGAGCGGGAACGTTCTTGCCGACCAGTTCGTTGACCTCGGCGAAGCGCGGCTCGTAGACGTCGCACTGCGCGGCAATCTCCACGCCAGGCGTGCGCAGCAATTGCCGGATCAACTCCTGCCCGCGACTCCCAGGCCCGATAAAGCCGACCTGGATGCGATCGTTGGGCGAGAATGTTCGCGCAGGTTGCGGCTGCGGTTCCGCTGCTTGGCCATAGAGGGACGACGTGCCTGACAATTTTGCCGCCAGCATACTGAATGAAAGACCCTGAAGCAAACGTCTGCGGTTCATAGTTTTACTTTCTCCTTTGTAGTCGGAAGTTCCGTGAGGTGCCGCTGGGCAACCTCAGATGGCCAACGAATCGCCTCATACTTTGGCGCAGCTTGCGTTTCGGATTCACGTATCTGTTCGCGAATCACGAGTGCACAATCCTGCTCACCCAGTAAGGCCGCTTGATCTTCGGGGCCGGATACAAACAATGCGTTCGATAACGCGTCGCTGTCGGTGGCCGAGTTCGAAATCACCGTCACCTGCAGCATTCCTCGCACTGGCTGCAACGTTCCTGGATTCATGATCGCGCCATAGAACTGGCCTTCATGAACGAAGTTCTTTTCAGAAAGGTTGGCGGTCGATAGGGAGGTGTCCCGAAGGACGACCGTGGAAATGGTGCCGCCTCCCGGATGCGGAGAGGGTACGCGGACCTTCCACCCCGCTTCTCCCGGAGGAGAGCCCATAGCGTAGATGGTGCTGCTGCCGGCCGAGAGCAACGCTGCGGATACGCCCTTGGCGCGCAGAGCTTTTACGGAGCGATCGACCGCATACCCTTTGCCAATGCCGCCTGGATCCAATTCGATTTCCGCAGTAAGAAACCGGACGGTACGCTGCTCTGGGTCCAGTCGAATTTTCTTCCATCCGACGTGTTCGCGGGCTGCGGCGATTTCTTCAGGCGAAGGAAGTGCACCGGAAGCGCCGAAAAATTTCCACACCTTCATCAGCTTGCCAACCGAAATATCGAAGGCGCCCTGCGATCGCTCACTCCATGCCAGGCAGGTTGCTAGGAATCGGAAGACCTCCGGATCGGTCGTCACTTCATGATGAAACGCTTCGCGGTTGATTCGGGATAGCTCGCTGTCTGGCCGATAATTGCTCAGCAAAGCATCGACACAATCGACTTCCTCAAATACCGGCTTGGCTATCGCCGCCGCTTGTTCGCGCGACGGCGCGTAGAGATACAGCGAGTACTCGGTTCCCATGGCCGGATGGGTCGTGCAGTAGAGTTGCGTGACCGTATTGAGAGTCGCGCCGATCACAAAGCGGCTCCCCAAACGAAGCGGCAGCGACGGCGCGTATCAATGCAGGCCGAGGGGAGCGACGGGGTGAGAAGATTTCGGCTCATTCCGGCATACTCCCAGAAAGGATTGCAGGCGAATTCGGCGAAGAAGAGGACACGGCATAAATGGCGGCCGCACCCAGCAGGCCCGCACCGGTGAAGATGGCCCACGCCAGTCGATAGCTGTGGTACGTATCGAAGATTTTGCCGGCCATCCAGGGCGCGATCCATTGGCCAATCGTGTATCCCATGATGATCAGCGCCAGCAGCTTTCCCAGAGATGCCAGCCCGAAGCGGTCCGCCGTTACCAGCGGGATCAGCATGTAGTCGGCGCCCATGGAGAATCCAAAAGTGGTCGCGAACGCGAAGGCCGCAATCGGCTGGCGCGCGAAGTAGAGCAGCGGAATGGAGACGCCCAGCACCAGGTAAAACAGCGCCATCGTATTCTTCTTTCGGAAGCGATCGGCAATGTATCCCACCAGAACCCGCCCCCCTAAGCTGGAGATCAGCAGCGCCGAGAGAACATGAGACGCATTTTGAATAGAATATCCTTGATCTTTCAAGAAAAGGATGAAGTGTTGAATGACTGCATTGACGGAGCTTAGAATCAGCGTCGCGCCAGCCAGAATCAGCCAGAAATCCCTGGTGCGAACCGCCGCTGCGACGCTGACGACGCCTCCATCCGGCTCCAAATCCTGCGTTCTGGAGTCGTCTGCAATGGTTCCATCCGGAAGCAAGCCCATCTCGAAGGGAGTCGAGCGCGTCACCCACAGGCCGACCGGAAACAGCACCGCCAGGATCACAGCCCCGGCAATCTCTAACGCTGTGCGCCAGCCAAAGCTGCGGATCAGGAAATTCGCAGCCAAGGGAGAAACCACGCCGCCCAAGCCTAGCCCCAGGTAGGCATATCCCATCGCCTGGCCACGCCGCTCGCGAAACCACTGCGCAATCAGGACCTGGTTGGCAATCGGGCCGGCCAGCGTGTATCCGATGACTTCCGCAATGCAGAGCAGTTCATATTGCCAGAAGTGCGTCATCCATCCCATCAGGATCAACGGAAGGCCAATCAATCCAATTCCAGAAAGAATGACGCGGCGAGCACCGACCCGATCGATGAGGGTGCCCGCAAAAATCCCGAAGGGAAGTCCGACGACGAGAGCGCCGAGCAAGAACCCTTGCGTCACCTGTGCGCGAGTGAATCCGAGGGCGGTAACAAATGCCGGATAGAAGACCGGGAAGCCGTAGTAAATTACGCCAGTGGTGAAAAAAAGATTGAGGAACGCGGCGCCGACAATCCACCAGCCATAGAAAAATCTGGATGACGGATTGACGGAACTGCCTGATGCGAGCTTTATCATGACGAGTGCAAGGAAACTGGAGTCGAATACAAAGCGGCGAATATGGCGTTCACCGTGCCTGTCAACGGCTCAGGTTTGTTTGGACGATGATATTCGCTCGGTACGGGACCGCTAGGTTTCAAGGTGATACTAATCTAAATTTCCCAAATGATGGAAATGTTTCTTGAATGCTTCGCTTCATTGCTGGAGGGTGTACGCTATTGGGTTCGATCAGGTCGAGGGGAATAGCCGAAACAATGCGAATCATCAGCCGTATCAAATTTCTTGCAGCGGCCGCCTGTGCTGTATTGTTGTCGACGCCGGCGGCGCGCGCCAGTGATGCCCTTACCGTTGTCACCGATCGCGGAAGTATTCAAGGAATCCTGAGCAACGATGGACAGGTGCGAACATTTCTAGGCATTCCGTATGCCGCGCCCCCAGTGGGCCCGCTACGGTGGAAGCCACCGCAACCCGCGGCAAAATGGTCTGGAGTTCGCTCGGCCACCAGCTTTGGTCCGCGTTGCATGCAGACCCATCTTTACCCTGACATGGTATTTCGCGATTCCGGACCCAGCGAAGACTGCCTTACGCTAAACGTCTGGGCTCCGGCAGCAAAAAATGCTGCCCCATTTCCGGTGATGGTGTGGATTCACGGTGGAGGGTTTGTGACTGGCGGTTCGTCGGAACCTCGTCAGGACGGCAAACACCTGGCTCGTAAGGGCGTCATCGTCGTTTCCATGAATTATCGGCTGGGAGTCTTCGGATTCTTTGCCCTTCCCGGCCTCGCTGCGGAGTCGCCAAAACATGCCGCCGGCAATTATGGGTTGATGGACCAGGCGGCTGCGCTCGACTGGGTGCGGCGCAATATCGCGGCATTTGGTGGCGATCCTGCGAAGGTCACGATATTTGGCGAATCCGCAGGATCGATCTCTGTTAGCGCTCAGATGGCCTCTCCACTTTCGAAAGGCTTGTTTGCCGGAGCCATCGGTGAAAGCGGAGGTGCGCTTACCGGTCCCGGGTTGACCTTTCTGTCGCTTCCTGTCAGCGAAAAACGCGGACAGGAATTTGCCGAATCCGCGTTCAAAGACAGCAGCCTCGATTTTCTGCGATCGGTCAGCGCGGCCGACCTGTTGAAGGCGGCGAGCACCGCTGCTCATAGCGACGGCATATTCTGGCCCAACGTGGATGGAGAATTTCTGCCCGAAAGTGTTCCTGCCATCTATGCGGCAGGAAGCCAGGCGCATGTCCCTTTGCTCGCCGGCTGGAATAAAGATGAAGGCAGTGGGGAAGTGCTCGATCAGCCGGAAAAGCCAACTCCAGCAAGCCTGCGCGCAATGGCCACCACCAGATTCGGCGCGAAGGCACCCGATTTTCTAAAGGCGTATTCCGCTTCCAACGATGTCGAGGCGCTGCGAGTCTCCGAGGATTTTGCAGGCGATGCTTTTATTGCCTACTCCACGTGGCAGTGGTTAGAAGCCCAGGTGAAGACGGGCAGCGCACCGGTATATCGCTATCGCTTCGACTTGGGCTCGCCCGGCGATCCATTTCACCCGGCTGCAATCGGCGCTTTTCACTCCGACGATATTGAATATGTCTTCGGCACCCTGGATTCGCGGCAAGGCGCGAAGATGAGGCCGGAGGATTACAAGTTATCCGAACTTGTGCAGACATACTGGACGAATTTTGCCAAGACTGGCGATCCCAGCGGAACAGGTCTTCCGGCATGGCCTGGCTACAACCCAGCAGCAAATTGGCAGGTGATGCACTTGTCGGCGAATCCTAAGTCACGACCGGACCAGCACCGCGACAGATATTTGTTCCTGCAGCAAGTCTGGGGACCGGACGCACCCCCGGAATCGCCGCCTGTGGAACCGACCAAATGAGGATAACGTAATCTTGGAGCAGCAGCAGGTGACTAATTTTTAGACGAACAGCGGAGTGCTGAGCGGGTATGAAAGAAAGTACGGACCTAAAAAAAAATAAGATTGGTCTGCGAGCGATTGCAGCGGAAGCCAACGTCAGCGTGGCTACGGTGTCGCGGGTGTTGAACGGGAACAATCGCGTCGATCCGGCGATTCGCGAAGTGGTGCTGGATGCGGCGGCCAAGCTGAACGTAGACCTTTCGCAGCGCAACAAGACCAAAGCTCTGGCCTTTCTGTTAAGCAACCGCGCCATGCTGCATGCTTTTCATTCCAGGATTCTGCTGGGAGCGGAGGCCTACTGCGCCGCCAACGGCTGGGACATGGTGTTTCTCTCGTATAACTATTCGGCGAATGTTCCCTGGAAGGAACTACATTTGCCGAAGGTGGTGCAGCGGCACGATGTGGTGCGAGCTGTGGTGCTGGCCGGAACCAACTCGGCGAATCTGCTGGAGCTGCTCGATCATAAGGGAATCGCGTATTCCGTACTGGGAAACAACGTAATCGGAGAGCCGCTGCGTTTGAAAGGCGACACGGTGTATTCCGACGATATCCAGGGCGGCCAGGAGATGACCCAGTACCTGCTCAGCCTGGGCCATCGCGACATCTGGTTTGTGGGCAATGTGCGTTTGCCGTGGTTTGCGCGGCACTACGAGGGGTATCGCCGCGCCATGGCAGCGGCGGGCTTGCAGCCGAGGCTGAGCGGGCTCGAGTTCGAGGATGAAACCGAGATGGGCTACATCAACACCAAGTCGCTGCTGGCTGGGGGTGAACCGTGCACGGCGATTTTGGCGGGCAACGATCAGGCGGCGCATGGCGTGTACAAAGGGCTGCGCGACAGCGGCCTGAAGGTTCCCGACGACGTCAGCGTGGCGGGCTGCGACGATACGGCGAGCACCTGGCTCTATCCGGGGTTAACAACGACGCGCGAATTTCCGGAGCAGCTAGGTCAGCAAATGGTCAAGCTGGTGCTGAGTCGCATTGCCCAGCCGAACCTGGCTCCGCGAATCATGACAATTCCGACGCAACTGATCAAGCGAGAATCGTGCAAGCCGCTCGCCACCGCCAAAGAACCCCTCGCCACCGAAGCTGCAGCCGGCTAGGCGCGGTTATCAAGGCTCGCCTTTAAATGAAAAAGCCCGCGATGGGGCGGGCTTTTGTGATTGCCGAAAACTCGTGGAGGATCTTCTGGTGGAGCTAGTCGGGATCGAACCGACGACCTCGCCATTGCGAACGGCGCGCTCTCCCAAACTGAGCTATAGCCCCACGCGGCCTATCCTCGCTAGTGTATCAGCGACGCGCGGATTTCCAAAAAAAACGCGATCATTTTTCTGCGTTGAAGAAGTGGTCAACCAGATAGTCGCGCAGCTGGAAATCGAAATCGCGAGTGTTCTGCGCGGCGTCCTGCGCGTCCGTGTTGTAGACCACGACATACGCGCTCTTCGACGCTGGATCAAGATAAAAATTGCTGCGAAAGCCGTTCTGCCATCCGGATTTTCCTACCAGGCGCAGCCTGCCATCGGTATGGATAAAGAAACTTCCTCCAACAGAGTCATGAGCCCCAGCGCGCGAAACAAAATCAGCATCGGGGACCACTGGCACGATAGGCTTCCACATTTCTTCCAGCGAGGATCGCTTGAGGATAGCGTCGTATTCAGCCTGATGCGCCGGATCACCCAGCAGAAAGTTCAGGTATTTCAACATGTCCGGAATCGGAGCGTTCAGGCCGCCATTCGAGCGCGTAATCCCTGTGTCAAAATCGAACGGATCTTCCGTCAGCCTGCCGTTGAGAAGGTCATAGCTGTGGGAGCGATATTGCAGCAACGTGTAGGGGCTGCGATCGAAGTACGAGTGGTACATTCCCAGCGGCCCCAGGACATTCTTGTCCATGTAGACCTCATATGGGTCGCCGGAAAGTCGCTCAATAATTTCGCCAAGAAAGACGACAGCGAGGTTGGAATAGCCAAAGCGGGAACCGGGCGCGAAGTGAATGCTGGTATACGGCAGCATGGCCACGATCTGCGACCACTTTGTGGGCTCAAACGGCTGCCAGGGTTGGTCCCGCCAGGGCCAGGTGGGATCGCGGAATCCGCTGGAGTGCGACATCGCCTCTCGAATCGTAATGGCGGAGATGGGGCCATATGGGTCATGCACCACAGACAGTTCTGGGATGTACTTGATCAGCGGATCATCGAGCGAGAGAAGGCCGCGATCGCGCAGCTGCATGATGGCGACTCCGGTGAACGTTTTCGTAATCGACGCCCAGTGATAGGTCGTATTGTCATCGACGGGTTGCACGGGCGAGAGATTCTGCTTCCCGTAGAGGTCCTGAAACACGATCTGGTTGTCGTGGAGAAGAACCAGGCTGCTGCCGACGATCCCATTGCGATGGACTCCGGACTCATAGAACGTTTTGAGCTGCGCGATATCCTGCGCGGAAATCGACTGCGCCGCCACGGTAGCCGTCGTCATCAGGCACGCAAGAATCGTCAGTAGTAGCTGCTTGCTTCGCATCGGATAGCCTCCGCAATGTTTATCTGTACCACGCAGCTGTGCGGCGGATGGCATCCACGAGAGAGATTCCATCCGTCAACTTGAGACTTTCTTTGGCCGCCTGCACCGAGGGGACGTAGCGCTGCATCGGCGCGCCAGGACCGGGAGTGCGCTCGATCCGAATCTCAATCCCGGGACCCAGGGTATCTGCGACCGTTTCGGCAACTTCGCGAATGCTCAAGTCTCTTTCCGAGCCAACATTGAATGGGCGCGAGGAATCTGCCCGAAATAGGATGGTCCATAACCAAAACGCCAGGTCGGCGGCATACATGTAGGATCGCATGGGTGCTCCGTCGCCTTGAATCACGATGGGGCCGCCGCGCATGGCATCGCGGATGAAATTTCCGATGGCAAAATGGGCGTTCAACGGAAGATGCGGGCCGACAAATGCGAAACATCGCGCAATTTTGCATTCCATCTGGGTACGTGCGGCTGAAAGGCTGCAAAGCATCTCTGCGATCCGCTTGCCTTCGCCGTACACAGAGCTCGAGTTCAGAAGGTCGGGGGCACCGTGATAGCTCTCCGGAATGTGTGTCATGTCCGAAGGTTGACGTCCATACACAGCTCCCGAGCTCGTCAGCAGAAACTTGGATGTCCCGTGGGTTTCGGCGAACTCCAGGCATCGCCTTGTGCCCTCAAGGATCGTCGACAGCAGCTCGGTGGAAGGGTCCGTCGACAGCGGATTGGCAGAGCTGGTACGAACGGATTCCGTGGCCGCATGAATCACAAAAGGGAACTCGCCGTCCGGGAAATCGAAAGTTCGCACATCCCCTTCCAGCAACTCAATCGCAGGATTCCGGGCAAGGTGGGGGGTACGCTCACTGAATCTACGCGCGGAACGCGTCAGAACGACTGCCTGCGCTTTCAGATCAAAGGCGTTGTTGGCGGCAATGAAACTTTCCAGCAGCCAGCACCCGAAGAATCCTGTTCCCCCGGTGATAAAAATTCGACGTCCGCGCAATTCTTCCCACAATGTCTCATTGTTTTCTAGAATGTAATTCAGATCAACAGCGGAAACCGGCGGCGCGGCGTGCAAAGGGTTCATCATCGATAAAAGTGTATACTCCGCTGCATCGGGAACAGGGTAGTTTGGCATCTACGCACAGGATGTTCACGTTATTGATCTGTGATGACGTGGCATCAACCAGGAAACGAGGGTTGCAAGCATGACGCAAGAATCCAGCGCGGTAAAAATCGGCAAAAAACTCATTGGAGACGGGCAGCCCTGCTACGTCATCGCAGAAGTCGGCATTAATCACAATGGCAATCTTGACATCGCCAAGCGACTGATCAGCGTCGCCGTAGCGGCTGGATGCGATGCCGTAAAGTTTCAAAAGCGCACCATCGACGTTGTGTACTCCGCGGAAGAACTTGCCCGTCCGCGAGAAAGCCCATTTGGCACCACCAATGGAGATTTGAAGGAGGCGCTCGAATTCGACTCGGACGATTTTGAGGAGATCGACGCCTATTGCAAAGCGGTCAATATTCCATGGTTTGTTTCCTGCTGGGATGAAGGTTCAGTCGACGTGATCGCCAAATTTGACGTGCCATGTTTCAAGATCGCCTCTGCGTCCTTGACTGACGATCACTTGCTGCGTCACACCCGTTCCAAGGGCAAGCCGATTATTCTCTCGACCGGCATGAGCACCTATCAGGAAATTGATCATGCGATCGATGTGCTTGGCAAAAAGGATCTGGTCGTGATGCATAGCTGCAGCACCTATCCCGCGTACTACGAAGAGCTGAATCTGCGCGCGATTCCGACCATGAAAGAACGTTATGGCGTGCCGATCGGCTACTCCGGCCACGAGACCGGAATTGCTTCCAGCGTTGCGGCGGCGGTTCTCGGCGCGTGTTCGGTGGAGCGTCACGTGACGCTGGATCGGTCGATGTGGGGCAGCGATCAGGCGGCATCACTGGAGCCGAATGGAATCACCCGGCTGATCCGCGATATTCGGCTGGTGGAGCAATCGATGGGCGACGGCGTGAAGCGCGTGTATGAGCGTGAAGTGCCAATCATCAAAAAGCTGCGTCGTGTCGGGGCGGGAGTTTGATGAAGGAGATTCGTGCCATTGCTCTCGATGTCGATGGCGTTTTGACAGATGGCGGTGTCTGGTGGGGTCCGAACGGCGAGGAATGGAAACGCTTTTCCTTCGCCGACATTATGGGCGTGTCGAACGCGCGTAAGGCGGGCCTCATCGTCACTTTAATTTCCGGCGAGGACAGCCCGCTGGTCGATCGATTTGCCGAGAAGTTCCAAATTACCGATATCACCAAGGGCTGTCGAGACAAGGCAAGCGCGTTGCGCGCTTTTGCGGAACGGCAGCAGCTTCCGCTGACCGCGATTTGCTTCATGGGAGACGACATCAACGACATTGCCGCGCAAAAAATTGCCGGTCTATCGGCCGCTCCAGCCAATGCGCATCCAACCGTTCTGGCCACCGCCACGTTTATCGCTAAAAATAACGGCGGCAACGGCGCGGTTCGTGAATTGATCGATGCCATCCTCGCGGCTCGCATACGCTGAGACCTAACCCCCAAGGATCACAAAACACATGCCAAAGCTTTCTGATTATCTCGTCCAGTTTGTTGCGGACCAAGGCGTCAAGCACGTTTTTCTGGTGACGGGTGGAGGCGCGATGCACCTGAACGAATCGCTCTCTCGCTGCAAGGGGCTGGAGCCGGTCTGCAATTCGCATGAGCAGGCAAGCGCGATTTGCGCCGAGGCGTACGCCAAGGCCACCAACTCGCTTGGAGTTGCGATGGTGACGACGGGTCCGGGCGGTACCAATGCCGTGACCGGCGTCGCCGGAGCGTGGCTCGATTCCACTCCCGTTCTGTTTATTTCAGGACAGGTCAAGCGGCCGGATCGCATGTTCGATGCGGAAGGGAAGCCGCTGGGCATGCGTCAGCTCGGCGTACAGGAAGTCGACATTGTTTCGATCGTGCGTCCGATTACGAAATATGCAGTGACTGTACTCGACCCCTACAGCATTCGCTATCACTTGGAGAAGGCCGTGTACCTGGCGCGGACCGGCCGTCCTGGCCCGGTGTGGATTGATGTTCCGCTGGATGTGCAGGCGTTTCCGCTGGACGACGTGAGCGCGCTCAAGGGCTTCGATCCAGCCGAGGATGCATCTGGCGACGCCGGCGCAACGGCTGACCTGGTTGAGCAGGTGCGGCAGACCATCACCGCGCTCAACAAAGCGGAACGTCCGCT
Organism: Acidobacteriota bacterium; assembly: GCA_021778815.1. Lineage (GTDB taxonomy): Bacteria > Acidobacteriota > Terriglobia > Terriglobales > Acidobacteriaceae > JAKAAZ01. Next base: position 12,728 of record JAJYBW010000016.1, read on the forward strand.
GCTGTTTGCCGGAAATGGAATTCGACTGGCCCGCGCGGAAAAGGAATTTCATGAGCTGCGAAAGCTGTTGAATATTCCAATCGCGGCCACTTGGTGCGCTGCCGATCTGGTGCCCAGCGATGAGCCACTCTACGTGGGCCGCCCTGGTTCGGTCGCCGCTCGCGGAGCAAACTTCGCGTTGCAAAATTGCGACTTCCTTCTCGCCATGGGAGTGCGCCTGGACTTTGCGATTACTGGATATGCGCCGGACAAACTCGCTCGTGAAGCTCACAAAGTGGTGGTCGATATTGATGCCGCCGAACTTGGCAAACTACATCCCCACATTGAGCAGCCGGTGCACGCCGATGCTCGCGCGTTCCTGACGGAGTTGTTGCGCCAGCGGGAGGCGATTCGCCCCCGCGATCGCTCCGGCTGGGATGCCAGGTGCGCCAACTGGAAGACTCGCTATCCCGTGGTGACTGAGGAGCATCGTGACCCAACCACCCAGGTCAGCATTTATCACTTGGCGGAGGTTATCGGCACTGAGACAGATGCCAAGGATCAACTTGTATCCGGCAGCTCCGGCGCCGGCATCGAGATTTTCTTGCTGGCCTGTCCCACGCGCACCGGACAGCGGATCTACCACACTGCCGGACTGGGCAGCATGGGCTTTGGGCTGCCAATGTCGATCGCAGTTTGCCTTGCGGCCGGCGGTCGGCAGACAATCTGCGTGGATGGAGACGGCGGCTTCCAGTTCAATATTCAGGAGCTGGAAACGGTGGCGCGGCTCAAGCTTCCGATCAAATTTTTTGTTCTGAATAACGATGGCTACGCGTCGATCCGGGCATCGCAGAAGAATTACTTTGGCCAGGAAAGTATCGGTTGCGACGAGAGCACCGGGCTTACCGTACCCAATCTGGCCAAGATCGCCTCAGCCTACGGAATCAAGTCCGCGCTGATTGAAGATCAGAAGAGTTTGCGCCGCGATGTGCGTGCCGTTTTGGACACGCCAGGCCCGGTCTTGTGCGACGTTCATGTCATTCCCGACGAAACCCGTGCTCCGCGGCTGTCTTCTATGCAAAAGCCGGACGGTACTTTCGTTTCCCGCCCGCTGGAAGATTTGTGGCCTTTTCTTGACAGGGAGGAGTTCTTATCGAATATGATCGTGGCACCATTACAAGATTAACGAAATAACAATACGTTGAAGGGATGGATCATGATCGAGTCCCCTCGGTTCGTTGTTGCACAACCTGCACGCTATTCTGCCGTCAGTCTGGATGATCTTCTGCACGAGATCTCGTCTGAATCCGTTGCGCGCGTAAAAGAGCGCGAGAACACCGTCCTCGATCGTCTGCTGGCCGAATGCAATCGTCAATGCGTGATTTTTGGCGCCGGCACGATGGGTCGGCGTGCGCTTTCAGCCTTGCAAAGCATGGGCATCCATCCGCTGTCGTTTGCCGATAACAACCCAGTTCTGTGGGGGAAATTCGTAGACGGCATTCCCATTCTTTCTCCTGAGGACGCGGCAGAGTTGTTCGGTCACGATGCCTTATTCTTCATCGCGATTCGAAATGAAAACCACTGGTTCCGCGAAACATTCGACCAGCTGCTGCAGCTTGGGTGTGCGCACATTTCGAGCAGCGAACCGATCGCCTGGCGATTTCCTGACAAGTTTCCACCTTTCCTCCTCTACGACCTTCCTCACAACCTGTATGCCCATGCAGAAGATGTCGCGCACGCAGCCAGGCTTTGGACGGACGAGGAATCGATTGCGGAATACGTGGCCCAGATTCAGCTGCGCGCCTTTGGGGATCCTTCTGGATTGTCAGCACCGGCTTTGTGCGAATCCTACATTCTGCCCGGAGTGTTTCAACTAGGCCCGGACGATGTTTTCGTTGACTGCGGTGCCTATGACGGCGACACGATACGCGATCTAATCGAAAAGAAAGTTCAATTCGAAAGGATTGAAGCCGTTGAGGCCGACACCCGCTCGTTTGCCCGGCTGGCCGACTTTGTTTCCACGCTTAAGCCTGAGTTTTCGAATCGTATTCGGCTTCACCAGTGCGCTGTCGGTGCCCACCGCGGCACGGTCCGCTTTGACGATACGGGAGGCGTGGATTCGAAAGTCTCCGAGGGGGGCAGGATTCTCATCGATATGGTGCCGATCGATGTGATGTTTGCATCGAAGCGCGTCAGCATGATCAAAATGGACATCGAAGGCGGCGAATGCGATGCTCTGATCGGCGCGCAGCAGGTGATTCAGCGGGATCGGCCGATTCTTGCCATATGTGTCTACCACTCGCAGGAAGATATCTGGCGTCTGCCATTATTGATTCGCAAACTTTGCCCCGAGCATCGCATGTATTTGAAGGCGTATCGAGGCGATGGCATCCAGACGGTGGTATACGCTGTGCCGCCAGAGCGCGTGCTTGGCGGCCGGCGAGATTCCTAAGCGGCGCTTGAAGAGGGGGAACTTATCCCACCAGCAACGGAATCAAGTCCAATGGCGCATCGACCAGGATGTTCGGCGGCATAATTTCCAGCGTGTGCGGCGACAAACCAAAACTGCAGCCGATCGAAAACGTCCCGGCATTTTTCGCCACCAGGACGTCCACGTCGGAGTCCCCAACCATCACCGCCTGATGGGGTTCCACGTTGGCCTCGCGGAGGAGCGTCTGCAATCCCAGCGCATCCGGCTTTTTGGTGGCAAAGCTATCGCCGCCATAGATGCGAAACATGCCGTCTGCTAATCCCAGCGCTTCGCAGATTGCTTTCGAGGGTCCCACCGGCTTATTGGTCAATACTGCCATCAAAGGCCGTTGCGGATGATTCCGCAGGGCATCCAGCAAAGGCAACATCCCCGGATAGACATACGTGTTGTCCAGCTTGTGCTCTCGATAGTAGGCAAGGAAATAGGCCACGGCGTCGTTCAGCAACGTGGGGTCGGCAGGGTCTCCCAGGGCGCGCTGAACCAGCATCGCTACGCCGTTCCCGATGTAGCTGGCGATCACATCCTCCGGCAATTCCGGGCGATGAAGGTACCGCAGCATCGCGTTCACGGAATGGGTCAGGTCGGCTCGCGAATCAATCAGCGTTCCATCCAGGTCGAAAACGATGAGTCGAAACGGCTCAGCAGGAAGCTTGCGGGGCTCTAGCACCATATCTTTACTGTATGCGAAATTACACGGAGAACATGAGACCAGGCTGCAGTGGAGGAATCAATCGCGCAAGAATCTGGTAGATAGATTCTTCTGCAGCCCCTGGGTTAACTGCAAACTGATCAATTGAAGAGAATGTTTCCGGAACCTGTATATACCTGCACCGTTGGGCCGCCGCCGTTAACCGGTCCTTTCAAGACGCCGTTGGGGATATGTCCGGAAAGTGGGGCCGGGAAACTCGAATCTATCGTGCCCGATCCGGTCTCCACGTCCAGCAGGAATTTGGCGCCTGGATCAATGTGAATCTGAATATTTCCCGATCCGGTCTCGAGCTTCCAGTCAGCACTGGGCAGGCCTCCGATTGTCAGGTTACCCGTACCGGAGTTGACCCGCATGCCGCCATGAAGATTAGTGGTGGTAATGTTTCCTGAGCCAGTGTGCAGTTTGGCTTCGGTCACCGTCGAGTCGCCAACCGTCAGATTTCCAGATCCGGTGACAGCCAACAGGTCGCCATGGGCCCCCGTAATATCGATGGTGCCGGCGCGAGTGGCCAATTTGGAATCCGGCCCAATGTTTGTGGCTGCGATGTTTCCGCTGCCGGCCGCTGCATGAACGAACCCGCCAATATTTTCCACCTTCACGCTACCCGGCCCAGTCACAGCTTCGACTGTGGAGTTTTTCGGAATCGTAATTTCATAGTCGATGTCGATCTTGTGCGCTTTCGCACCGCCGCAGGTATCGGGGTCGCCGACCTTGATGTCGTTGCCTGTCTGGTGAATCGGAGGATTCGCGACAATCTCCTTCATGTCGCCGGATGTACCCGTGGTGTGCCAGGAACTGTTATGCAGCTTTGCGGCGATTTGAACCTTGCTGCCATCGACACCCGATACATGGATTGCACCGGAGGTGCTGCAGACGCTGAAGGTTAGATTTCCATTGACGGTCAGGGAGCGACTAAATTCGGGTTCCGCAGCGTAGCAAAGGGTTGAGGCGAAAAATACGGCAAAAAAAGCCGTAGAAAGTCGTGGGGCATTCATGGGGGAGTCCTCCGACGGAACTTAAAGTTAATGAAAATGTACTACCGCGACGGCCAAGTTACGAGAAATTCTTGACGGAGGGTTCCCTGGAGACTAACTGTCTCGACGATCTGGTTACCGGGGCGGGAGGCGCAGAAATTTCCGGCAGGTTACCCCCCATTTCGACTGCGTTTTCACTCCTTTAACGGGTCGTGTCAGCACCCGACGCTGCGAATTTGCTTTAGACTCGGAGGCGAATGCCTAGTTTGCCCCTCTTTCGAGCTGCTGCTATCGTCGGTCTGATTTTGGCCAACGGATTTTTTGTCGCGGCGGAGTTTGCCATGGTCTCCTTGCGGCGAACTCGCGTGCAGCAACTGATCGAAGAGCGGCGTTCGAGTGCCCGGATTGTCGCCGATTTGCAGGCGAACCTGGATGAGCTTTTACCCGCGGTACAGCTGGGAGTCACGTTGGCCAGCCTTACCCTGGGCTGGTTGGGGGAGCCCTTCGTGGCGCGCTTCCTGCTGCCTTGGCTCTCACTGTTGCCGCATGCCAGATTCTACGGCGGCCTTGTCTCCGCCATCCTGGCGTTCAGCCTGATTACTTACCTGGAAGTCATTTTTGGC
>JAJYBW010000364.1 GCA_021778815.1 Acidobacteriota bacterium
ATCAAGCCTTCCGACGGCATGGAGAAGATGAAGTACGACATGGCGGGCGGCGCGGCCATGATTGGGGCGATGCGCGCGATTGCGCAGCTGAAGCCGAAGGTGCGCGTGATTGGGATTGTTTGTTCGGCGGAAAATATGCCGTCCGGCAAGGCGTACAAGCCGGGAGATGTTGCGATTGCGATGTCTGGCAAGGCGATTGAGGTGCTGAACACCGATGCCGAAGGGCGCATGGTGCTGGCCGATGGACTGCATTACGCGAAGCAGTTAGGGGCGACGCATTTGATTGATGCTGCGACCCTGACCGGGGCGTGCGTGGTTGCGCTGGGCATGGTGAATGCGGGCGTATTCGCCAACGATGAAGACAGCTATGACCACTTTCAGCAGGCGCTGAAACTTTCCGGCGAGCGGTTCTGGCGGCTGCCGGTGGAAGACGAATATCGCGAGATGATCGTGTCGGATATTGGCGACATCCGGAATACCGGCGGCAGCCGCTACGGCGGGGCGATTTCGGCGGCGATGTTTTTGAAGGAATTTGTGGATGAGACGCCGTGGATTCATCTCGATATTGCAGGCGTCGCGTGGATGGAAGAAAACAAGCCGTGGATTGCGAAAGGGCCGTCTGGCGTGGCGGTGCGCAGTATTGTGGAGTGGGTGCGGAGCTACGAAAGCTGAGTCAGCCTGGCGATTCTAAACGGAAGCGAGAAATTGGCGACTCGAAACAATGCGAGTTGATTTCCATTCAGTTGGAAAGTGGCGCAAATTTCCGGAAATCAGATAATCCGCGTGGGCGGTTTCTGCGCATTCCAGAAACATGTTGTCGTCAGGATCAGAACAGGCGCGGATGCGACGGACGGGCTCCACAATGAAGCCCGCAGTTTCCAGCCCCTCAATGATTTGTTGGACGTTTGCGTGGCTCAAGCCAAATTTCGGACGCCGTAGTACGTCGGCGTATTCCTGCAGAATGGGGTGCGAGGTATAGAGCCTGCATTCACCGCTCAGTACGCGCCGAAGGATTTTCGATTCCAGTCCATCGCGCTTCAACGCTGCAGAAAGTACGATATTTGTATCGAGAACGACGCGACAAATGCCGCGGCTCATGCGGACCGTTGCCGCTTCTCTTTTCGGAACGCTCTCACTTCACGGTCAATCTCTCTGGCCGTCAACTTATCCGTGCCGCGGCTCTCGGCTTTTTTCCAGGTGTTTTCGAGCCAGTCAGGCGCGGGGGTCATGCTGTCGACGTAGTCCTCGATGCTCATAATCATTACGATCGGTTGCCCCCGACGCCCGACCAGGAAACGCTCTCTTTTCTGCGCTGCCCGTTGCATAATCTGTCCAAGCTGGGTACGGGCCGTCAGTGCGGTCACTGCTGTCGTCTTTTGCGTCGATTTGCGCTTCATGGCTTCTATTCTATCGAACTAATTGATTAGTTCGATAGAATGTTGAGGTCCGCGACGTTGATTCGCTGCGCGTCGCGCGGTCCTACATCACGTCGGGGGCTTCGATGCCCATCCAACTTAGGGTGCGGAGCAGTTCGCGCTGGGCGACGGCGGCGGTGGCCAGCAACAAGGTTTTCCGAGCTGGATCGTTCTCCGTCAAAATGTGATGGCGATGGTAGAAGTTGCTGAATTGCTGCGCCAGTTGGAAGGCATACTTCGCCAGGTAGGCCGGCTCGGTGGTCTGGATCGCGCGTTCGAGCATGTGGACGGATTTTGACGCCAGCAGCCAGAGCTCCCACAGGCTGTCGCCGTCTTCGCCGGTGAAGTAGGCGGATGCGTCGATGGGCGCGAATTGCTGCAGGGCTTGTTCTGCGGTGATGCCGGCTTTGCGGAAAATGTTGGCGGCGCGGACGACGGCGTATTGCGCGTAGGGTCCGGTTTCGCCTTCGAAGCTGAGCGCATCTTGAAAATCAAAGGCGATGACGGTGTTGCGGGTGTAGCGCAGCATGTAATAGCGCAGCGCGCCGACGGCAATCTTGCGGGCGATATCTTGCCGCTCGTTCTCGCTTAGATCGGGATGACGCGCGTTCACTTCGCCGAGGGCTGAGGCGATCAGTTTGTCGATCAGGTCGTCGGCCTTTACGCCGAAGCCCTTGCGCCCGGACACTTCAATGTAGGCGCGGCCCTGGTCTTCGTCGGAAAGCACGTAGCCGAGTTCCGTGGCGCAGCGCGGGGTGAGCGCGACCATTTCATACGAGAAGTGATGGTAGTTGTCGGCTTCCCGGGTGAAGCCCATTCCGCGAAGGGCTTCAATCACATTGTTCTGCGGGTCGGCCTGGCGCGCGTCGATGACGTTGTAGATGGCGTCGGCGTGGCCGAAGTGCGGCAGGGCGGAGGCAGGCTCATCGTTGCGCTCGGATGAGATCCAGCAGCGATCGGCATCGGGGTAAGTATGAAAGAGGTGATAGCCGAAGTCGAGGCCGAGCTTGTTGAACTTCCACAGGTGATAGGCGATGTCTTTGCCAACGTAGCCGACGGTGCCGTTGGAGCGCACGATCACTTTGGCTTCTTCGTCAGGATTTTCGCCGTCCGCGCCGGCGGTCCCAGCACGCCGCATGACCCAGCAGCCGGCGTTCTTGCCTTCTGTTTCCTGATAGAGAACGCCTTTTTCTTTCATCAAGGCGAAGGCGGCATTCCAGAAATGCAGGTGAAGGATTTCACTTTCGCGGGGAAGAAATTGGTATTCGATGCCGAGGCGCAGCATGGTTTCAAGATGACGGCGCAGGATGGCTGTGGAGACGAGGTCAGCGATGGCGGCGGTTTCGTTGCTGCCCGCTTCGAGAGCATGTAGTGTGTCCAGACGAATTTGCTTGCGGGCCTGCTTTTCGCTTTCTTCGGCGTCGTACCACTGGGAGACGTGGGCGTAGAGGTTCCAGCAGGCGAAGTCGATGCGTTCGCCGCGGGCGGCGAGGTCGGCGAGCCAGCGCTCGACGGCTGGCAAATCCATTTGTTGCAGATGCATCAGCGCGACGACGACGTCGGCGACTTGAACGCCGGTGTTGTCGATGTAATTCTGCACACCGACCTGGTAATTCGCGGCGCGCAGCATGCGCACCAGCGTGTCGCCCAGGATGGAATTGCGCAGGTGGCCGACGTGCGCGGCTTTATTGGGATTGATGCTGGTGTGTTCGACGAGGATGAACTCATTCGCTTGCGGCAGGCTTTCAAGTTGCGCGGTAAACGCGTGCGCCGCCGCATTTCGATCGAGGCGGCAATTGATATAGCCGGCCCCGGCGACTTCAAATCCGGTGAATCCAGGCACGGAGCCAATGGCACTCACCAGCTCTTCGGCGATTTTGCGCGGGGCTTTTCGGAGTGTACGCGCTAATTCAAAGGCAATGGGCAGGGCGTAGTCGCCCATTTGGACTGTCGGAGGTTCCTCGACCGTGAGGCGAGGAATTTCTACCTGGAACTTTTCCAGCAGGACGGCGCGAAAGCGCTCAAACAGAGATTGTCGATAGGTGCGATACACAAGGGTCGTCCGTGGGCGCTCAAGCCGCTGTGGCGACCTGGTAGCGATTCGATGAGTTCGTGGAAATTTTAGCAGAGTGCGCGGCGCCGAAGGAGCAGGTGACATTTTCTTTCGATCCCACTCAAGCCAACGGAAGGCTTGAATGGGGCACCCGGCA